>PHCM01000068.1 GCA_002842255.1 Betaproteobacteria bacterium HGW-Betaproteobacteria-2
GCCGGTCTGTGCGCCTGCCAGCAGGTCGCCACCGCTCAGTACCTGCGGAATGGCCTTGGCCTGGATTGGGGTGGGTGTGGTGTAACCAGCGTCATTGATGGCACGCATGATCGGCTCAGCCAGGTTCAAACTGGCAAAAGTAACTTCTGTAGACAATGTGTAAACTCCCAAAGGGTTTTATAAGCCAGCCTTATGCTCAGCAAGCAAAACCAATCGAGGCAAACGAATAAGGGATCTGTATGATCGAAATAATGGATCGAAAGATCGGGTAAGAAAAAATGACCGCTACGCTGATTGGTATGGCGCAGGGAATCTGCATTATACGGAGATTGGCAGCTAAAGCCACAACAACCGAATTTAATTTGCTTTTGCCATGATGGAAAAACGATTTGTGTAACGATTACTTACAATTCAGCTGGAGACTGAAATATTTTAATTACATCATTACCTTAGAATTGCTTTCAATTGTTCATCTCCCCTTGTAACAATTTATACGCTTCTCCAAGCGAACCCCTCAAACCGCCCGCCTGGGCGGTTTCTTTTTTTCAGCACTTGTACTGTCGATAAGTGCTTTTAATCCCGGTTACTTTTCATCATTATTGGCCATCCAGGCAAATAGGGAGGAGCGCATGGCTTCTTCTACCGACATGTTGATCGGTTGCAGCCATTCTCTTGGTACGAAGATGGTATAGCCGCCGATCATATAGCCCATTGGCAGATAGACGGCTACACGATCCCCATGCAGGAAACCTTCCGGCAGGCCTGCAAGGCTCTGCCGCGTGACCAGTCCGACCATTTCCATGTCCTGTCCCGGGATACGGACAGTGACGACCTGTTGTGACGGGCCTTTTTTGTTGGGGGCGAAATATTCGGCAAAATTCTTCAGTGAGGAATAAACGCTCTTGATGACCGGCAGGCTGGTGAAGGGTACTTCCAGCAGAGAGAGCAGTTTGAGTGCGCGTTCGTTGGAAATGATGAAGCCCAGTAGCACGATGCCGCCGATGCCCATGGCGAGGCCCATGCCGGGAATGTAGAAATCGCCGATCATAGGGCGCACCCACCACATGGCGACACCTTCTGTCCATGTCAGGAAAAGGTAGAGCAGGTAGATGGTCAAGCCCAAGGGCAGGGCGGCCAGCAGTCCGCGGAAAAAATATTGGTAGATCAGTTTCATTAACAACAGACTCCAGATGGGCGGCAATCGCCGCCAGGTTCCAATTTATCCCTGATTCGTCCGATATTGAACGAAATTTTCATGACGGGTTCGTTATTTTCTCGGCAGCATTCAATTGCTGCAGTTCGCTTTCAGTCAGCCAACGCCATTCGCTCGTAGCCAAGTCAGCCGGCAGGTCCAGTGCGCCGATGCGTATCCGATTGAGGGCTTCGACGCGGTTGCTGATCGCCGCCAGCATGCGTTTCACCTGATGATACTTGCCTTCTGCCAGCGTCAGATGGATCACCTTTTCGCTGATCTGAGTGCAGGCTAGCGCAGCGATCGGGGCCGGTTCATCGACCAGTTGCACTCCATCCAGCAGGGCCTTGATCTGCACTGCATCTATCGCGTGCCTGGCAGTCACTTCATAGACCTTGGGCACTTTCCATTTGGGAGAGCTCATGCGGTGGATGAACTGGCCGTCATCCGATAACAGGATCAGGCCGGTCGTGTCTTCATCCAGTCGACCTATGCATTGTACTCCGCGCGCAACCAGTGGATGTGGTAACAAGCTGTAAATGGTCGGATGATGCTGGGTCTTGTGTGAGCATTCGTAGTTCGCCGGCTTGTTGAGCATCAGATACGCACGTTCATGATACTGCCAGGGCTCACCGCGTACGGAAAAGTTCAGGTTCTGCACATCGAGTTCGATGAATGGATCCTCGCAGACCTCGCCATTCACCTCAATCTCGCCATGCCGGATCATGATGCGGCAGGCCTTGCGAGAGCCGAATCCCTGCGCGTGCAGTATGCGTTCCAGTTGCATAGGCATCAGGGCGCCGTCGCAATGCCGGCATCGCACTTGGCCTTGATCCATCTGGCGCTGATATCCGTAGTCTGATCGATCGGCTGGCCTTCCCTGGTCACACCCTTCAATGCCCATTTGCCTTTGTAACTGGTGTTGCTGTCGACCGTCATTTCAAAGTTCCCCTGGGCTTTCAGATCGCCGTTGCAAACCATGTCGCCACTGACGGTTTTGCCTGATTTCTTGTAGTTTTTAACGCTGCACTGGTCGTCCGGATTTGCCGATGGCTCGATCGGTTTCTGCAAGGATGCCTGCTCCGGCGTGATGCATTGCTGCATGACGGTAGGCTGGCCGCTCAGAATGGACGTATCGATACCCAACTGCTTCATCTGGGCGATCTGTTCTGCGGTGAGCTGCGGCATGCCGGCCATCTGCATATGGACAGTGGTTTCCCATTGACCTGGCTTCAACTGCGGGTCGGCGGCCATTGCCGGACCTGTGCTTGAGAATATGGTTGCGAGCAGCAATATGCGGAATTTCATCGGTGATCCTTTCAGTTTCAGGGGGATTACTTAACGCCTGCCATTTCGATATTGAGGCAGTTGCCATTCGATGCCATCAAGGTGGAATTCTACCATTGGCATGCGGCTATAAAATAAGACGGCGGGGTCGGCGGTTGAATAAATGCCCGCAAGCGGGATAGCCAAGTTGAACCCAGATAATCCATTAGGCGGCGCGTTGCGCCTACGCGAATGCCGGCGACCAGTTTGCGGCCATTTCCGCCGCTTGCTCGGCGTCCATAGACCAAGCTATGGACTTCTCCCAACCGGCAAAACTGTCTCGCAACCTGTCTTGCCGCCATCTCGCGTCCTAATGGATTATCTGGGTTAAAATTGCAGCAAATCTCATTTGCATACCGTTATGGCCTACCAACATATCAGCTCGCGCGACAATCCGCTTTTCAAACAACTCAAGGCACTCAGCAGTTCTTCGCGTGAACGGCGGTCCGCCGGCAAGCTCCTGCTCGATGGAGCACATCTGCTCGAGGCTTATCTGCAGACTTTTGGCGAACCGGAGCTGCTGGTCATCTCCGAGGGTGACATTGCCCTCGATGTCATGCATCTGCTGGATCAACTGGTTGAAATCCGGACCATCACCATGCCGGCATCGATGTTCGGTGCCATTTCGCCGGTGAAGACACCGACCGGCATACTTGCCCTGGTAAAGACCCCGGCATTGACGCCGCCCGAGCAGCCGGACTTTGTGCTGATGCTGGAGAGCATTCAGGATCCGGGCAATCTGGGTAGTCTGCTGCGCAATGCGGCAGCTGCCGGCGTCGATGTGGTTTATCTTTCCGAAGGCTGTACTGAAGCGTGGTCGCCACGGGCCTTGCGCGGCGGACAGGGTGCGCATTTCGTGTTGCCCATTGTGGAGCAGGTCGATCTGCCAGCCGTTATCCGTAACTTCGAGGGCCAAACCCTGGCGACCACCATGCATGGCGCATCTCTTTATGATCAGGCATTGTCAGGCAGAGTGGCTTTTGTAATCGGCAATGAAGGCGCCGGGCTGAGTCAGGCTGTTATTGATGCGGCGACTACACAGGTCACGATACCGATGCCGGGCAAGGTGGAGTCGCTCAATGCGGCTGCGGCTGCTGCGGTTTGCCTGTTCGAACGTGTACGGCAGACACGGGCTGTTTAGTACTACTGCTGTTCTGCGCGTTTTTTGCGGTTTCGTTCCATGCGTTGACGGCGGAAGGTGCTGCGCAGTTGCCAGATAGCGTGCGTGAGGCTGTAGGCCAGGATGGAACCGACCACTGCCATGATCACGAGCCCGATAATGAACGGCAGGCCGGCATCGCGCAGAAATGCTATGGCACCATCCATCCAACCCAGCCAGCCGCTGTTGGTGACGACGTCATCCGGATTGATGGCGACGGAATCGGCAATCATGTCGGCGTGCCTGGACTCGGGGTTGCCTCCGGTCACCAACAGTCCCAGCTTGTAAGCCAGCCAGTAGATGGGCGGGAAGGTAAATGGGTTGGTGACCAGTGTGCTGGCAACGGCAACCGCCAGATTTGCGCGAAACATGACCGCAGCGACGGCGGCAAATATGATCTGGCCGAAAGGGATCAGGAAGCCGAAGAAAACCCCGATGGCTGCGCCGCGTGCCGTAGCATAACGTTCAAAACGCCACAGGTGCCTGTCGTGCAGATGTTCGCTGAACGGAGCGAGCCAGCGTGACTCCAGAATATGTTTGCGCTTGGGTATCCAGCGCGAAAAGTTGAAAGGCATTAATCAGCAGTCGGTGGTTTTGCTTCAGTGGCGACTTTGTGTACCCGGTACGGTGATTTCGCTGACAAACAGTTGTTCGGAATCGATCTTGTCGAATCGGTAACGCTGGTTGCAGAAATCACAATGCACTTCAAGTTCGCCACGCTCCTCGATAATACTTTTTATTTCTTCCTCGCCCATCATTCTGAGCATGTTGCTCACATTATCACGAGAGCAGGTACAAAGGAACCGCACCGCCTGACCCTCGTAAAGACGGACCTCTTCCTCGTGAAAAAGCCGGTTGAGTAACTCCATGGTGGACAGCTGTAGCAGCTCCTGGTTCTGTACCGTGTCTGCCAGCATGTTGGTTCTGTTCCAAGCGTCCGGGTCGGTTTCCTGTTGGTCTGGCAGCTTCTGCAACAGCATGCCCGCTGCGCTTTGGCCGTCACAGGCAAGCCAGATACTGGTTTCGATCTGTTCCGAGCGGCGCATATAGTTTTCCAGGATTTCGCTGATGCTGTCGCCTTCCAGTGGCACGACACCTTGATAGCCCTGGCCGCCGTCCTTGGGGTCCAGTGTGATGACGAAATGACCATCGCCTATCATTTCCTGCAAGCTGCCCTCCGTCAGTTCATCGCTGAATTTGGCGGTGGCTCTCAATGTCAGGTCGGATTGATCCTGCTGGCGGCTACACTCGACAATCAGCAACTTCAGCGGCCCCTTGCCTTGTATTTGCAGTACCAGCGCGCCATTCATTTTCAGTGTGGCGGCAAGTAGCATGCCGGCTGCCATCAGCTCGCCCAGGACGGCTCTGAGCACGGGCGGGTAATCGTGATTTTGCAGAGCGATGGCAAAGCTTTGGTTCAGGTGAACGGTGTTGCCGCGTATCGGCGTTTGGTCGAAGGTGAAGCGGTAGAGAATATCGCTATCTTTTTGCTGAGCAGACATGAACTGAGAAAATCAAATTGAATGCTTGATATTAACATTTGCATGTGCGAGAGAGCATGTTTAACCAATAAAAAAGCCCATGCATGCATGGGCTTTTTTAAGTTTGATGATGTTAGAAATTGTAGGTCAGTGTGGCGCGACCAGTAAAAGGTGATCCCGGGACAATATTATTGTTGTTATGTGCGCTCAGTGCATATTCCTTGTTCGTCAGGTTTTCCAGATTGACTTGCAGACGCAGGTTTTCGCTGAGTTTGCCATAGATCGCAGCATCGTAACGGGTGTAGCCCGCTAATGTAGTGCTGGTCGTGATTGTCGGAACGGCAGCATACATGTCGGAGCGGCTGATTACGCCGATGGCGGCTCCCCAGGTGTCGTTGAAGTCATAGCGGTTCCATAATGAGAAAGTATGTTCCGGCGTTTGTGCCAGATCAGCACCTTTGAGAATGGTAGTGCCCTGATCCTTGCTGATTTCGCCATCCTGATAGGCGTAGCCGCCGAACACGCTCCACTTGCTGGTGACCTTGCCGGACAGACCCATCTCGAAGCCCTTGGTTTCCTGACCGTCTACCAGAATGGTCTCAAGCGGGTCAAGCGGGTTGGCAACGGCAACGTTCTCGCGTTCCAGTTTGTAGATGGCTGCGGTAACACTGAAATCGGGGGTGATGTCGTATTTTGCGCCGATTTCGTGGTTGATGAATTTTTCCGGAGCAAAATCGCTGCTGACCAATGTCAGATCTGACAGCTGGTCACCAGCACGTGGAGCAAAGGTTTTGCTGTAGCTGGCATACAGAGACAGGTTCTGCAGCGGCTTGAAGATCAGACCGGCTCTGGGTGATAACTTGTTGTCGGTGGTATCAAAATTTTCGCCTGACAACAGGTTGGTGTGATCCACCTCGAACTTGTCGTGGCGGAGGCCAAGAACCAGTTCCCACATTGGTGACAGTACGATTTGATCCTGCAGGTAGAAAGCTGTGAATTCGGCTTCACTCTTGCGATTGCGGGAGTAGGTGTCGAAAGCAACCGGGCCGCGGAAAATCGGGTCATCCAGTGTTACGTTACCCAGACCCTCGCCTCCCGTCGGGGTGAGGCGAGCGTTGTCCGTATCCTGCTTGCCGATCTCCATGCCGGCCAGCAGTTTGTGTTGCACACCGCCCAGTTGCAGGTCATAAGTAAGGTCAGTCTGATTGATCAGGTTCTCGCGATCGGTTTCGTCGCGATAGGCGCTGACCCCGATAGTGCCGTCATTGCGCAGCGCACTGCTGGCAAAGACGTTCTGATAATACTTGTCGTAATCCGCGTAGCGTGTGCGGTTGCGTAGTGTGATGCCGTTATCGAAAATATGTTCGATCATGGCGTTGAATGCTGTGGTTTCAGTTTCATTCGGGCTCAGGCGCGCATTGCCGAAGAACTGGTCAGTATCGCCGAGGTCCAGTGGACGGTTCTTCAGGCTACTGTTGGCAGCCCCGTTGACTGAGGGTTGACCGCGGTCGCCGATACGCTTGTCTTCGAAATATTCGGCGCCCAGTACGATTCTGGTTTGCTCCGATAACTTGAATGTAAAAGTCGGGGTGATGCCATAACGTTCGATGCCGACACCGTCCCGATAGCTGTCGCTATCTTCATATACGGCATTGAGGCGGAAGGCCACGCTGTCGTTCAGTCCTTGACCGAGGTCGATGGTGGTTCTCTTCTGGTCGTATGCTCCATAACTGACGGACAGTTCGCGAACAGGATCCCAGCCGGCTTCCTTGCTGACGCGATTGATGACCCCGCCGGCGCCGCCCCGCCCGAAGATCATGGCGTTTGGCCCCTTCAGGACCTCGATGCGGTCGGTATTGTAGAAATCCCGGTAGGTCTGCACATCATCCCGGATACCGTCGACGTAGAAGTCACCGGTGGTTACCCCGGCGCCGCGGAAATTGACTGCATCGCGGTTGCCTTCGCCTTGCGAGGCCTGAACGCCAGGTACATATTGCACAACTTCCGTCATGCTTTGCAGGGACATGTCCTTGATCAGTTCCTGAGTGACAACGGATACGGCTTGCGGCACATCGATCAAATCGGTGTCGGTCTTGGTTGCTGTCCTGCTGCTTGTAGCATTGTAGCCCTTGACCGGTTGTGTGTCGCTGAGGCTTTCTGCCGACACTTCGACCTCTTTCAGTATTAATGCTTCTTCCTCGGCATAGCTGAAAGGGGCTTGTAGGCACATGGCAGTGATCATGGCCGAGATAGGAAGTAACTTGAATGGGGGCTTTTGCATGATGGTGTGATGGAAGTTTGTTAATGATGAGAGAATATTAATACAAACGCGAATCATTATCAATAAGATTTTAATCTAGGCAGGGGTATTTCATTTTTTTGCGTTGGAGTTGTTAGCCATGAGGCATGGCTGGAAGGTGGT
>PHCM01000069.1 GCA_002842255.1 Betaproteobacteria bacterium HGW-Betaproteobacteria-2
TTCTGTGGCACCGAGATCGGCATAACGGACAAAGTATAGGCCGCGTGAGCGGTCCCGGTCTTCGACCACAAAGCCTACGCGATCAAGCGCCAGACCTACTCTGCGCCATGCGCGGTCAAACTGGTCATTGACCTTGAGATTGAGCTGGCCATCCGCGCCACGCTCGATGGTGGCACGCACTTCCGTGTTGACTGCAGCCACTACCGTCCTGGATTGCTGTTCGGTGACGCCCAGGCGCACCATCAGGCGGCGCAATAATTCGGCATCGATGTCCTCAGCGTTGGCACGTTCTTCCTCAGCCTGGGTTCTCTTGCCTTGCAGGCGGTAGCCTAGTTCATATGTGCCTGCCGCAGTTCTCACGCGCTCCTTGCCATCGTCAGCTGCGTCCGCTACGGAGCGATGGCTCAGGTAAATTTCCGTGGCATTGTTCTCGCCGCGGTCGATACGCGTGCGGAATTTCTGACGGGTCTGCAGGGTGTTCAGTTTGTCCAGCCAGCCCTGAAATTTGTCGAGGTAGTTGCCTTTGTCATCCTTGATAATGCTGGACGGGTCGACCCATTCGGTTTCCATGACGCCGGTTTCCGGGTTTTCCACACGAACGGCAAAGCCAAGATCGTTCCAGAATTCGCGTATGACCGGCCAGACTTTTTCCGGGGCTGCGTCAACGACCAACCAGCGCTGTGAGCCGGCACGTTCCATCCTGACGTTTTCCGGATTCGGCAAGATGCGCTCCTGCTCGAGCACCGAACCTTGACCTTGGGTGTAACTGGAATAAGTGGTCGTACCACCGGGCACAGCATAAGCATCGCTGGCGGAGATTGAAGTCAGGTCGGGAGGCACTTCCAGCGGACGTGAGCGACCAGCGGTCTTGTAGTCCGGCGTGTTGTCAAAAAACGGAATGCTGTCACAGGCGCTCAGGGAAAGTGCGAGCAGGCTGGTAAGCAGGATGGACTTCAAATCAATTCTGTTCATGCGATTTCTCTTTTGCTATGCATCATATTGCTGTGAATTCTGCACAATAATTCAAGGTGTTGTACAAGGCGGCCTGTCAGATGCCCGCGTTTTTCATTGCAGCGCGCAAGGTATCATGAAACGCGGGAGTTAAGCCAACCAGTGGCAGTCGTATGCCGGATTGAATCAAACCCATTTGTTGCAGTACCCATTTCACCGGTATCGGATTCGCTTCGACAAACAGTTTCTGGTGAAGTGCCAGCAATTTTTCGTTGATCTGTCTGGCCTTGATGGCATCTCCTGCCATGGCGGCTACGCATAGTTCATGCATCTGACGCGGTGCCACGTTGGCGGTAACGGAGATAACGCCGCGCCCACCCATCAGCATCAGGGACATGGCGCTGGCATCGTCGCCGCTGTATACGGCAAAGTCCCCGGGTGCGCGTGCGATGAGGTCGCTGCCACGTTCCATGTTGCCGGTAGCGTCCTTGATGCCGACGATATTGGGAATCTGAGCCAGACGCAAAACGGTGTCGTTGGTGATGTCGCAGGCGGTACGGCCCGGCACATTGTAGAGAATCTGCGGAATGTCGATAGCTTCGGCCACGGCACGGTAATGTTGATACAAGCCTTCCTGCGGCGGCTTGTTGTAGTAGGGGGTAACCAGCAGACAGGCATCGGCACCAAGCGCCTTGGCCTGCCGCGTCAATTCTATCGCCTCGCTGGTGGCGTTGGCGCCGGTGCCGGCGATGACCGGTACACGTCCGGCAGTATGCTCAACCGCTGTCTTGATCAGCAGGCAATGTTCGTCGAAATTGACCGTGGGCGATTCGCCGGTGGTGCCGACGATGACGATGCCGTCTGTGCCTTC
This sequence comes from Betaproteobacteria bacterium HGW-Betaproteobacteria-2, assembly GCA_002842255.1. GTDB lineage: Bacteria > Pseudomonadota > Gammaproteobacteria > Burkholderiales > Methylophilaceae > UBA6140. Next base: position 1,823 of record PHCM01000069.1, read on the forward strand.
CTTGATATGGAAATCAATCAGAGAGCGGAGTGCATTGATATCCAGAGCGCCATCTTCGTGCATTGGTGTGACGATGGCAACGAGACTGCCTTGCAGCATGATTTACCTGATGAATAAAATGAATTGCATCATTTTAACTGAAAGTCCCTATCCGATGACACGGATTTCTCAGTCGTTCAAAGCTGGTGTATATAATCATATGTAATTTGGTATAAGCACAAATTCTTTGAGCCGGTCGCACTAAACCGGTTAATCTTCGTCCTACGCGTTGCGGAAAGCGCATCATGTGCTCATGACGGATGCGGCATTCCCTGTATAATTCGACTCTACACATCGGCGTGAATTTTAATGTTGCAAGAATATTTCCTGATTTTGATGGGTATCGTACTGGTCAACAACATCGTGTTGATCAAAGTACTGGGTTTGTGCCCGTTCATGGGAGTTTCCAAGAAGCTGGAGACATCGATCGCCATGGCGGCAGCGACCACTTTCGTGCTGACGGTCGGCTCTGGTACCAGCTACCTGATCAGTCACTATCTGTTGGGTACCGAACTGTTTTATCTGCGCACGCTGTCTTTTATCGTTGTGATTGCCGGTGTGGTGCAGTTCACCGAAATGTTCCTGGAAAAGACCAGTCCGGTTCTCTATCAGTCGCTAGGCATCTTTCTGCCGTTGATCACTACCAATTGTGCCGTGCTGGGTATCCCGCTGCTCAATGTGCAGTCCAACCACAATTTCATCGAGTCGCTGCTGTTCGGTCTTGGCGGTGCCATTGGTTTTTCCATGGTGCTGATCATGTTCGCTTCGCTGCGCGAGCGGCTGGATGCGGCTGATGTGCCTGCACCATTCAAGGGTTCTGCGATCGCCATGGTGACTGCAGGCCTCATGAGTCTGGCGTTTATGGGTTTTAGCGGGTTAGTACGTTAATGCTGACCGCGCTTTACGTGATGATAGGCCTGGCCTTGCTGCTGGGCATCGTGCTCGGTTACTCCGCCCTGAAGTTCAAGGTTGAAGGTGACCCGCTGGTTGCCCGTATCGATGCCCTTCTGCCGCAAACACAGTGCGGACAATGCGGCTATCCTGGCTGCAAGCCCTATGCAACTGCGATTGCCAAAGGTGAGGCCGACATCAATCAGTGCCCGCCGGGTGGCGATGCCGGGGTGCATGCGCTGGCCGACCTGCTCGGAGTCGAATACAAGCCGCTGAATGCCGAACACGGTCTGCCCAAGCCCAAATCGGTGGCGGTCATAGACGAGAACGTCTGTATCGGTTGCACGCTCTGCATACAGGCCTGCCCGGTGGACGCGATTCTGGGCGCGGCCAAGCATATGCATACCGTCATTGCTTCCGAATGTACCGGTTGCGAGCTGTGTGTCGCGCCTTGCCCGGTCGACTGCATCAGCATGGAGCCGATCGCCGAGTCGCCTGCCAACTGGAAGTGGCGTTATCCGGTGTTCGAGATCAAACCTGAAAGACCTGTACAGAAGAAATCCGCTGCATGAATGCGATTGTAAATATATCCAGACTCCTGAAAGGCAAGCTGGCCAAAACTGGGCTTTCCAGCTTCAAGGGGGGCGTGCATCCGCCGCAACACAAGCTGGAGTCGACTACCAGCCCGATTCGCTCTGTGGCAGCACCAAAACATCTGGTGCTGCCCTTGCGTCAGCATGTCGGCAATGTTTCGAAGCTGCAGGTAGCGGTCGGTGATCATGTACTGAAGGGGCAGTTGCTGGCGAAAGCCGATGGGCAGGTTTCTGCAGCGGTGCATGCGCCGACTTCCGGCGTCATTGCGTCTATCGGCAACCAGTTGATTCCACATCCTTCCGGACTGCCGGATATCTCGATTACGCTGGAGGCGGATGGCAGTGATCAATGGATAGAGCACCAGGCGCTGGATTATCTGTCCATGAGCAAGCCGGAGCTGCTGGATCATTTGCGTGAGGCTGGTGTGGTCGGCCTCGGCGGTGCGACTTTCCCGTCTCACATCAAGCTGCGTGAAGATGCCAGACATCCGGTGCGAACCCTGATTATCAACGGCGCAGAATGCGAACCCTATATCAGCTGCGACGATATGCTGATGCGTGAACGCACCGACGAGATCGTGCGTGGCATTGAGATCATGCGTTATCTGCTGGATGCCGAAGTCTGCGCAATCGGTATCGAAGACAACAAGCCGGAAGCCATACAGGCGATGCGCGAAGCGGTTGCCAAAAGCGCAATTGCCATTGATGTCATCCCTGTGCCGACTATCTATCCGGGCGGAGGTGCCAAGCAGTTGATCAAGGTCATCACCGGCAAGGAAGTGCCCAGCGGCAGACTGCCTACCGAGATCGGAGTGCAGTGCTTTAATGTGGCGACTGCTTACAGCGTGCATCGGGTGGTCAACCACGGCGAGCCGGTGATTTCGCGTATCGTGACGGTGACCGGCAATGTCGACCGTCCCGGCAACTATGAGGCGCCACTCGGCATCTCCATCAGTGAACTGGTGCAATTGGCAGGTGGCGAGGCGGAAGATGGTGACTTGGTCATGGGCGGGCCGATGATGGGTTTCAACCTGCCGGCGGCCGATGTACCGGTTGTGAAAGCGACCAACTGTATTATCGTACCAAGCGCCGAAATGTTCCCGGAGCCGGAACCGGCATTGCCCTGCATACGCTGCACACGTTGTGCAGATGCCTGCCCGGTGAATCTGCAACCCCAGGAACTCTACTGGTTCTCGAAATCGCAGAATCTGGAGAAAGCACGCGAATACAAGATATTCGATTGTATCGAATGTGGTTGTTGCACTTATGTCTGCCCCAGCAATATTCCGCTGGTGCAGTACTATCGCTACGCCAAGAGCGAAATCATTGCGCAGGACAGGGCGAAAGAGGCTGCGGACATCGCGCGTGAGCGCAATGAGTTCCGCCTGATGCGGATCGAGCGCGAGAAGCAGGAACGTGCGCAGAAACACGCACAGAAAGCCGCTGGTGCCAAGGCCGAGGCCGGTGTGGACAGCGCTGCTGAGGCGGCAAAGAAGGCCGCAATTGCAGCAGCAGTTGAGCGGGCCAAGGCGCAGAAGGCTGAAGTCGTGGCAAAAAACACGGAGGAAGCATCTCCCCGGGTTGAAGCAGAAATTGCAAAGATTGAGGCCAGACGTGCGCATCAGCCAGAGCCGCCAGTACAGCCAGAGCAGGCACAACTGTTTGCTGAACAGCAGGAAGCGCCTGCTGCATCGGGTACTGGGCAGGCGGATGGCTTGCAGCCCTTGTCAAAAGAAAAACAACCGACAGAAGAAGCGAAATGAATCGATCACCCTATTTGACCGATGCCCCCAGCGTGACCTCCATCATGCTGCGGGTGTTGCTTGCGCTGGTGCCCGGCATCGCCGCCTATGTCTGGGTGTTCGGCGGCGGCATACTGGTGACGTTGGCGCTGGCCTCGGTCACTGCGCTCAGTGTCGAGGCGCTGATGCTGAAGCTGCGCGAACGTCCTATCAGGATGTTCATCACCGACGGGAGCGCGCTGGTCACCGCATGGCTGCTGGCGCTGGCGCTACCGCCGCTGGCACCATGGTGGCTGGTCGTGCTGGGGACGGCGATTGCCATCGTGCTCGCAAAACAGTTGTATGGCGGCCTCGGTTACAACCCGTTCAACCCGGCGATGGTGGCTTATGCGGCATTGCTGATTTCGTTTCCATTGCTGATGACCAGTTGGCCTGCGCCGCTGGCCTTGGCCGAAACACAGCTCGGTTTTATCGAACAGATGCAGTTCATCTTCTCCGGTGCCTTGCCGACAGGGGTGGCGCTGGACGCCGTCACATCGGCCACACCGCTGGATTATCTGAAAACCCAGCTGATGCTCAATCACAGCATGGAGGAGATTGCGCAGTCGACGATATTCGGCGCCCTGGGTGGCCAGGGGATTGAGCTGATTGCCGCCGGTTATCTGCTCGGTGGTCTTTTCCTGATTCAGCAGCGCATCATTACCTGGCATCTGCCGACTGCGTTCCTCGCGTCTATCGCGCTCATTGCGGCTATATTCTATCTTTCCGATGCCAGCCGTTTTGCTGACCCGGCATTCCACCTGTTCAGTGGCGCGACCATGCTCTGCGCATTCTTCATTATCACCGATCCGGTCAGCGGTCCAACCACGCCCAAAGGCAAGCTGATCTTCGCGGCGGGTATCGGTTTCATGACTTACATCATCCGTGTTTATGGCGGTTATCCGGATGGGGTGGCTTTTGCCGTGATTTTCTTCAACATCTGCGTGCCGTTGATCGATGCCTGCACTCAACCACGCGTTTTCGGGCACGAGAAATAATGCCTAAGGAAATTATCAAACACGCTGTAAAAACAGCCATGATCCTGATCGCTTTTGCACTTGTGGGCACTATGATGCTGGCCTATGTTTACGATATCACCAAAACGCCAATCGCCGAGAGCGAGGCAAAAGCGCGTATGGCGTTGTTCCGGCAGATCGTGCCTGACGATATGCACGACAATCCGCTACTGGAGGATATGATCGAGATTCCGCCGGACGAACTGCTCGGCAACCGTGCTGTGTCTCATGTCTATCGTGCCCGGCTGGCAGGTGAACCGATGGCAGTCATTCTGGAAGCGATTGCGCCGGATGGTTACAGTGGTGACATCAAGCTGCTGGTGGCGATTCGTGTGGATGGCACGATCAGTGGCGTGCGCGTGCTGGCGCACAAGGAAACACCGGGTCTGGGCGACTATATCGATATCACGCACAGTCCATGGATCAGGCAGTTCGACGGACATTCGCTCAACAGCCGCGCAGTTGAGTTGTGGAAGGTCAAAAAGGATGGCGGCCAGTTTGATTACATGGCTGGTGCGACCATCACGCCGCGTGCTGTCGTCAAGGCAGTGCACAAGGTGCTGGAATATTTCGAGATACATCGTGAATCACTTTTTGCAGTTGAGGTCACACAAAGTGAACCGGTCGCTGCAGCTGGAGCAGCCAAATGAGTGCATACAATGAAATCGTAGAAAACGGACTGTGGAAACAGAACCCGGGTGTGGTGCAGTTGCTGGGATTGTGCCCGACGCTGGCGGTAACGACGACGCTGGTTAACGGCCTCAGTCTCGGGCTGGCTACGGCACTCGTGATGGCGGCCAGCAATGGCGCGGTTTCGCCGGTACGGCGCTATATTCCGGACGAGATACGCGTGCCGGTCTTCATTCTGGTGATTGCTGCGCTGGTGACGGTAATCGATTTGTCCATCAACGCTTTTGCGCTGCCTTTGCATCAGGTGCTGGGCATCTTCATTCCACTGATCGTGGTCAATTGCATCGTGCTGGCGCGCGTTGAGTCCTTTGCCGCCAAAAACAGCCCGGTACCCTCGGTACTGGACGGTTTCATGATGGGCATCGGACTGACACTGGTGCTGACGCTGCTTGGCGGCATGCGTGAACTGGTTGGCAGAGGCACGCTGTTTTCCGGTATTGATCTGGTATTCGGACCGGATGCCACGCAGTTCATCGTCACGGTGATTCCTGACTATCACGGCTTTCTCTTGGCAATTCTGCCACCGGGTGCTTTTATCGGCCTTGCCCTCTTGATAGCAAGCAAGAACTGGGTAGATCAGCGCAAGGCCGCCTCTGCAAAATCCGATAGTCTTCCGCTGGCGCCTGTAGCCAGTCACTAACTCAGCCATGAATGCGGAAAAACGCCGGGAAATTTTTCGCAGACTGAGTGTCGCCATTCCGGAACCGAAGACCGAACTGGTTCATCATTCGAACTTCGAGCT
>PHCM01000070.1 GCA_002842255.1 Betaproteobacteria bacterium HGW-Betaproteobacteria-2
CTTTTTCCAGATTCATGGCGATTCTCTATGACGTTTTAATGCTGGGAAGTTTAGAGGATTTTTGAGCTCACGGCATCAGTTATGTCCAGATTTTTTCTGGCGCACTTTCTCCCAGCAGGACTGCATCCGCAGCCAGGCGATTTGCGTGAGCTGGTTTGAGCGGCTGCCGATTTTCTCTGTCATGGTCTTCTTGATGTCGACAGGCAGGTTTCTGGTGATGCTGGCCAGCAGTTGTTTGCCGACACGCAGGTCATTCAACGTCCCCATCTGCTTCTGCAAGCGGATGATGGATTTGATGGAGAGCTGCCCGAATTCGGACTGGTTGAAGAATTCCTGCATGTAGCGCAGGCGTTTGAAGCGGATTCTGGTGCGGTGCAGCTGTTCCTGGCTGAGTGTGTCGAGCTTGGCTTGTTCCCAGGGCAGTTTGCGGTCGATGCGTTGTAGTCTTCGCTGCAGCAGCGTTTTGGCTGAGCGGCGGCCTTTCTCCAATTTTCTTGTGAGTTCCGTGCCCAGACTCAGCAGCAATGCCTGATAACGCTGACTTTCAAACGCGTGTTTCAGTTTCAGATAGCTGGCATGCCGTTTTTTTTCGACCAGTGCCTGCATTGCTTCGTGTTCCGGTGCTTGCGGCAGCAACTGCGGCAATGTTTCTGTTGCCAGTACATCCCAATTTCGCGCACTGCCCAGCTGTTGATTGAGCCAGTCGAGTTCGGCGCGTATTGCCGGGTTTTTGAAGCCGAATAGCTGGAATGCGACCTTCAGGCGACGCACGGCAATGTGCATCTGATGTGTCGCTTCTACGTCAGCCTGCATCACCAGTTCCTGATTGGCCTGCATCTGGCGCAGGCACTCCAGTCCGATCGCCTGGAACGCGCTGGCGCTGGTGGACTTTGCCGGTAGCCTGACAGCCTGGGCGTGCGAAGCAGCTGGCGTCGCTGGCTGGAAGTAACGATAGCCGCGTTCGGCCTTGCTGATGTTTTCAATCTGTAGCGGGATGGTTTGCTGTAGCAGTGTAGCCAGCTCGAACAGCCGCCAGGCTTCGCCCTTTTTCAGTTCCAGCTCGACTTCGCTGATAGGCTCCGATTTTGCACCAACTTCGAGCTGGCCCAGATCGAGTGCGACTTCGATCGCAGTACCGTCTTCGTAAGTCAGTTGCCACTCCGTGCGCTTGACGTCTGTCAGGAATATCGGCCGCAGGGCGTCGCGCAGGTTTTGGTCGGCAAAGATTTTCGCCAGCGAGGGTTCGGTGATTTTTGTGAAATCCGGATGGCCGTGGGCGATGATGTCTTCCCATTCCATGCGCTGGTGCAGGCCCGCCAATGAGTGACCGCTGCCTTTAACTGCCTGGAACCAGCGACCGGACATGCGCCGGACCCGCAGGCTGATTTTCTTTTTCAGCAGTTGCAGGTCAGGCGTGTCGTAGTAGACACTGACCAGTCTGCGCGTAATCGGCTTGTCTGTCAGATGCTGCCTGATGGCGGCATGGCGTCGCAGGCGCAGAACGTCTTTGGGGCTGATGCGGAGCTTGAGCTCTATCTCATTCTGCATCTTGGTCGGCACTGACCAGCCAGTGCAGCAAAGGAGTCCATTGCTGGATGTCACGCCTGACCAGGGATGGGCGCATGTCGAAGATGCTCATGCCCTGCTCGGCGGCTTGCATGTAGATTTGACCGTCGCGCAGATTGGTCATCACCGGAAAGCCCGCATTGTCCAGAAACTCTTGCAGTTTGATGGCGCTTTTGGTGCGAGGATCCACGCGCATGCCGACCATGGCGACGAAAGTGCGTTCCTTGCGGACGGCTTTTTCGGCTCGCAGGATATCAAGGAAGTCGTCGGTGGCGCCGATATCAAAGGCCGAAGGCTGGATCGGCACGACGATCCAGTCCGCTTTCTTGACGGCCTCGCTCAGCTTGTCGCCATGAATGCCGGCGGGTGCATCGATGATCGTCCACTCTGCGCTCATGCTGTCCGCGTGTTTGCCGCGGCCATCCAGACCGTGAATCAGCGGCAGGGACTCATCGCGACGACTGAGCCAGGCAGTTGCAGATCTTTGTCTGTCCATATCTGACAATACGACGTGCCTGCCGCGGTTGGCAAAGTAACCGGCGAGATTGGTCGAGATGGTCGTTTTGCCGCTGCCACCTTTGGGGTTGGCGATCAGTATCGTTCTCAAATGAATCCTCCGGTTCTTTGCTGATTTTCTGGGTTTTCCTGCATTGTGTCTGCTTCAATGCGTGTTCAGCATGTCCGGGGACAGCACCGCGCGCAGCACCGTCTGCCTTTCATCGCCGCGCACGCGGCTGGTCAGCCACCATATTGCGCCTTTTTTGACGCTCCAGTAATCGGTTTTTCCGGTCAGCGCTTTGGCGGTTGCCATGCCGAGTGAGGGCTGATGGCCGACGATCAGCACGGTTCCGTTTGCCCGCGGCCAGTTTGCGGCAGCCAATAGCTGGTCTGCCGAAGCTCCTGGTGCCAATGTCTCCAGCGTTGTGAAATCTTCCGTCAGTGCCTGTGCGGTCTGCTGGGTACGTGCGGCCGGGCTGACCAATACCAGCGTGTCGTCCGGTAGCTGCGGTTTGAGCCATGCCGCCATTTTTTCCGCCTGTTTTCGTCCCCGGCTGGTCAGTTCGCGCTCGATATCCGGGCTGGTGTCATGGGCTTCGGCGTGCCGCCACAAGATAAGGTTCATCATATGAAACGTGGGTGTCCATTCGGATGCGTGACAATTTCAATAGGCTATCTTAGCGGTCATATAGTTCGAGCGAAAGTGACAATTTTGTGAATCCGGCATGAATTTTCCGGTTTGATGAATGATTGCAGGTATTCAGTACCGGCCTGAAATCCAGCTGGATAGATGGTATATTTCAGCCAACCCATAAATATTATGAAGTCAGCTGTGCACCTCCACCTCTTTATCCCGCAAGCCTTACTTGCGCAGGTTTTTCAGCTCGGCCGTGATTCCGCGCTTGCCGGATTGCTGGCAAAGGCGCATCTGGAACAGTTGAACGGCAGCCTGGAAAGTTTGCTATGCCGTCAGGCCGGGATTGATGAGGATCCTGGTAAGGAAGAAAACGATCCGCTGCCGATTGCGGCCATCTCTTATCTGGGCGAGGAGAAGCCGGCGGAAGTTCCGGCCGGGGCAGGTTATTTTCTGTTTGCCGATCCCGTGCATCTGCTGCTGCAGCGTGATTCGTTTTCTCTGTCGGCGCCGGTGCCGATGGCGCTGACGGCGGATGAAACTGCAAGCCTGCTTGATTCCCTGAACCGGCATTTTGCCTCGGATGGCCTGCGTTTCATCGCCGAGGCATCCGGTCACTGGTATCTTCAACTGGCGGAATCGCCCTCCATTGTTACCCATTATCCGGGCCTGGCCCTCGATCGCGACATCCAGGCCTTTTTGCCGCGGGGTTCTGGCGCAGCGCGCTGGCATCAGCTGGGCAATGAGATCCAGATGTTGTTGCATGGCCATGCCGTCAATCAACGCAGGGAAAGCCTCGGGCAAGCTGCATGCAACAGCCTGTGGTTCTGGGGCAGCGGCAAGCTGCCGCAAAAGCGGACTGCGATGTCGATCCGGGCTTATGGTGCCATGCCATTGCTGAAAGGTTTGGGCCGGCTGGGTGGCATCGAATGTACCGACTTGCCGCGCGACTTTTCCGCATTGAGTGGCCGCAAGCAAACCTGGGTGCAACTGGATACATCCGCAAACATCGAGGGTGACTGGTTCCGGCCGGCGGCAGATGCGCTCAGGCGTGGAAAATTGTGTCGTCTGCAGTTGAGCTTTGCCGTCAACGGCAAGCTGCTGAGTGCGACTTTGCGCCGGCGCGATCTCTTCAAACTCTGGCGCAAGCGCCTTCCATTGAATACCTATTTTGAGGCATGAATGACGACCGTTGTTACACGTGAATTCGATGAGGAAGCCATGGCCTGCTTGCTGGCATCCGGCCTGCCGAAGACGCTGGCGAGGATACTGGCTGCGCGCGGTATCCGGTCACCCGGTCAGCTGGAGGTTTCGCTGGCCGGCCTGATCCCGCCCGAGCGCCTGACTCACAACCAGCGCATGGCGCAGCTACTGGCGGATGTCATTGCCGACAACAAGCGCTTGCTGGTGGTCGGCGATTATGACGCCGATGGTGCGACGGCGACGGCGGTTGCCGTCCGTGGCCTGCGTAGTATGGGTGGGCAGGTGGACTTCCTGGTGCCCAACCGTTTCGAGTATGGCTATGGCCTGACACCGGAAATCGTCGCGCTGGCGGCCACGCGCAAGCCAGACGTCATCATTACCGTCGATAACGGTATCGCCAGCGTGGAAGGCGTTGATGCCGCCAATGCGCTGGGCATGCAGGTCTTGATCACCGATCACCACCTGCCGGGTGAACGCACGCCCGCTGCGGCCTGCATGATCAATCCGAACCAGCATGGTTGTGATTTCCCCAGCAAGCATCTGGCTGGGGTCGGCGTAATTTTCTATGCCATGCTGGCTTTGCGCGCGGAATTGCGAAATCGCGGCATTTTTGAAAACAGGGATGAGCCCAATCTGACCGGGTTGCTTGATATCGTCGCTCTGGGAACAGTGGCTGACCTGGTGCGGCTGGATGAAAACAACCGCATTTTGGTCGAGCAGGGGTTGAGGCGTATACGGGCGGGCAGAGCCTGCCCTGGCATCAACGCATTGCTCAAAGTTGCCGGCCGACAGTTGGAAAAAGTCACGGCGCAGGACCTGGGGTTCAGCGTGGGGCCGCGTTTGAATGCGGCCGGTCGTCTGGATGACATGTCGCTCGGGATTGCCTGCCTGCTGACGGACAGTGAGAGCGAAGCCTTGCGCATGGCGCAGCAACTGCATGAACTGAATCAGGCGCGGCGCTCGATCGAGGCGGAGATGCAGGAGCTGGCCGGCATCGCCCTCGACGAGTTCGATCCGGCAGAACGCTACAGTTTGAGTCTTTATCATCCGGATTGGCATCAGGGCGTCATCGGCATCCTGGCTTCCAGAATCAAGGAACGCCACCATCGCCCGGTGATTGCCTTCGCGCCCGCAGGTGACGGAATGCTCAAGGGGTCCGGCCGCTCCATCAGAAACCTGCACATGCGCGATGCGCTGGATCTGGTCGCCAAACGCGAGCCGGATATCATCATGAAGTTCGGCGGGCATGCCATGGCGGCAGGCCTGACCATCATGGAAAGGGATTTCGAGCGTTTTGTACAAGTGTTTGAAGAGGTGGTGGCGGAAAGCCTGTCCCCGGCCGACCTCGACGCGGTGATCGAAGTGGATGGTGCACTCAGCAACGAAGAGATGCATCTGCGAACTGCCGTGCTGTTGCAGCAACAGGTCTGGGGTCAGGGTTTCCCGCCGCCGGATTTCTTTGATGTGTTCGAGGTGCAAAACCAGCGTATCGTCGGTGAACGCCATCTCAAGCTCAGTCTGCTCAAGGGTGGCAGGCAATACGACGCCATCTTTTTTCAGCAGCAGGAGTTGTTGCCATCGCCGGTGGCGCTGGTCTACGAGTTGCAAGGCAATATGTATAACGGCAATGAAACCCTGCAGCTTCGCATCAAGCACTGGCAGGCGATTGATTAGCTTTTTGTACGTGCTTAATTCATTGACCGTGGGGCATGCTGCACGGTAAAATCCGGCAAAATTTATGAGTACAAAAATGCGTCGTAAGCTGGTCGTCGGCAACTGGAAAATGCATGGTAGCTTGGCGCAGAATCAGGCCTTGATTACCGAAATCACGTCCGGTTTGCGTGATTTGAACAATGCCGATTTCGCCGTCTGCGTCCCGTCTCCCTATTTGTTTCAGGCGCAGTCGCTGTTGCAGGGAACCAATATTGCCTGGGGCGGCCAGAATGTCAGCCCGCATGAGTATGGTGCCTATACTGGCGCCGTTTCGGCCAGAATGCTGGCGGATTTTGGTTGCACCTACGTGCTGATCGGGCACTCCGAGCGTAGGGTGTTGATTCACGAAACCAATACCTCGGCCGCTGCCAGCTTCGGTATGGCGCTGAAGGCGGGATTGACGCCGATATTCTGTGTCGGTGAAACGTTGGAAGAGCGTGAGTCCGGAGTTTCCGAGGCGGTCGTTGCCAGTCAGATGATCGCGATTCTGAATACGCTTGGCTTGGAGGTGTTGTCCAAGGCGGTGCAGTTGCGGGCGGTGATCGCTTATGAGCCTTCATGGGCAATCGGCACCGGCAGAACAGCGACGCCGGAACAGGCGCAAGCCATGCATACCTTCATTCGCAGGCAGATTGCCGAGCGTGATGCGGATGTCGCAAACCGGGTGCGTATCCTCTATGGGGGTAGCGTAAATCCTTCAAATGCGTCACAATTGCTGGCTATGCCGGATATAGATGGTGGATTGATCGGGCGTTGTTCGTTGAATGCCAATGAATTTATTGCAATATGTCGCGCCGCTTCGGAAATCAGCACTCATGCTGGCTGATGGGCGGGAGATTAGGGAATTATGGAAACTTTAGCGTTGGTAGTGCATGTGTTGTCGGCAATAGGCGTGATTGGCCTCGTTCTGCTGCAGCATGGCAAGGGGGCTGATATGGGTGCTGCTTTCGGTAGCGGCGCTTCCGGCAGCCTGTTCGGTGTGAGCGGTTCGTCCAATTTCATGAGCCGTGCGACAGCGATCTGCGTCGTCATATTTTTTGCCGCCAGCCTGTCGCTGGCTTATATCTCCGGTCATCGCAGCGAAGCCGGCAGTGTGGTCAAGGCACAAACAAATTCGGTCGTAGCTCCAGCCGAGGATATCCCTGCTGACAGTGACAAGGCTCCTGCCGAGTCCAGCGCGGCAGATGTAGTGCCAGAATAACAAAACAGCTTTCACGGGCGAAAAGCCCACAAAGTTGCCGTCGTGGTGAAATTGGTAGACACGCCATCTTGAGGGGGTGGTGACGAAAGTCATGAGAGTTCGAGTCTCTCCGACGGCACCAGAATAATCTTTAGTTTGCTTTTGCCGGTCAGGCATTTGGCCGGACGGGCAGTAGAATTGGGGTTTTAACTTGCTGGAAAATTATTTTCCAATCCTGTTGTTCATCGCCGTCGGTCTGGCAGTCGGCGTTGCCCCTATCGTGCTCGGCAAGCTGGTCTCTCCCAGTCGGCCTGACGCAGAAAAAAACTCCCCTTATGAATGTGGTTTCGAAGCGTTTGAAGATGCGCGCATGAAGTTCGATGTGCGCTATTACCTCGTCGCCATCCTGTTCATTCTCTTCGACCTTGAAATTGCTTTTCTCTTTCCCTGGGCAGTTGTCATTCAGGAAATCGGCATATCCGGCTTTATCGCCATGATGGTATTTCTCGGTGTGCTGGTGGTCGGGTTTATCTACGAGTGGATGAAGGGCGCCCTTGAATGGGAGTGATGGTATAAAGCATGAGCATCGAAGGCATACTTGAAAAAGGCTTTGTAACGACCTCGCTGGATACGGTCATCAACTACACCCGTACCGGTTCCCTCTGGCCGAT
>PHCM01000071.1 GCA_002842255.1 Betaproteobacteria bacterium HGW-Betaproteobacteria-2
GCCATTGAGCCAGGCAAAAAACGATTCCGGCTGACCGATATAGCTGTCGCTATTGCCGCGCATCATGGCCTGCAGAATCTTTTCCGCGACTAACTCCGGTTCATCCAGATTAGTGCCGGTCGCCTTGAACATCTCGGTGGCAACCGCGTCGTTGATCGGCGTCTTCACCGCGCGCGGTGCGACGTAGGTGACGGCAATGTCATGACCGGCCAGTTCACGGCGCAGAGCCTGCGAAAAGCCGCGCATGGCGAACTTTGTCGCACTGTAGCTGGCGTAATGCGGGAAACCGATGGAACCGAAAATGGAGCCGATATTGACGATCTGGCCGCTGTTGCGTGCGATGAAATCCGGCAGCAATGCACGTGTCAGCTGCAAGGGCACGGTCAGGTTGACCTGGATCATCTGGGCGATGCGTTGCGGGTCCTGTTTGGCGAACTGCACGAAATCGAGGATGCCGGCATTGTTGACCAGCACATCGACACCGCCCATCTTCAGCTTCGCTGCATCGACGACGCCTTGCGCGGCATGTGCGTGGTTGAAATCGGCGACGATGATACTGGCCTTGCCGCCGCGGGACGAAATCACATCAGCCAGGGCGTTGAGTTTTTGCGCGTCATAACAAACCAACGCCAACTCGACACCTTCTGACGCCAACTGCAACGCCAGATGACGACCGATGCCGCCGGTAGCGCCGGTCAGCAAGACTCTTTTACCGGCCAGATTCATGCCGCCTCCAGCATCTCAGCGGACAGAAAACGTTGCCCCAGATCGCGGAAAATGTCGCCATAGAGCTTGTAGAACATCTTGGCGCTGTCTATCACCATCTGCTGGTCTGCAGGGTCTTCAATACGGTTTGCCAAGGTTTCATAGAAAGCAACGTGGCTGATATCCAGTGAACCGTGTGACGTAAGGTAAGTGAATGCCTGCTTGCCCAAACCCAGGCTTTGCTGGATAGCGGCACCGGCCTGCGTTGCCATGGCCGTACTGGTGCCTTCCAGCACCAGCACCATGCCGAGGAACCCGACCGGATTGACGCGATACACCATGTCATAGGCATAGGCCACCATCAGTTCGGTCGCCTGCCCCGGTTTGCCGCGGCGCACGGCTTCGGCATCTCCGCCGCAGGCGGTGATATCGTTCAATATCCATTCCTGATGGCCCAGTTCTTCCTCGATATACTCGGCCATGCCTTCGCGCAGCCACTCATAACGCTCCGGCAAGCGGCCGCCGCAAGCCATCAGCAAGGGCGTGGTGTGCTTGACGTGGTGATAGGCCTCGGTCAGAAAGGCAATATAGGCTTCCAGGCTGACCTGGCCGGCGACCCCTGCACGCAGCAGAGGCAGACTGAGCAGCGATTCACGTTCCTGAACGGTGGCAGCAAGCAGTTTTTCATACACAGACATTATCGATTTCCTCATACAAAGTATTGATTCTTGAAGCATAGGCCTGCCATATCACATCGCGGCGCAGCCTGAAATTGGGGGTCAACTGCCGGTTCTGGCTACTGAATGGCGCATCGGCGTAAAGCCAGCGGCCGACGCGTGCGTAATCCGGCAATCCGGCGTTGACCTGGCTGACGACCTGTTCGATATCCGCATCGCTGGCGCCGGCTGCCGGCACGATCAGCGCAGTGTTCCATGGCCGGGCTTCGCCAAACAGTGCGGCTTGCGCGATCTTCGGCGATTGCGCGAGCTGGCTTTCGACCCACTCAGGAGAGACGTTACGGCCGAAGGAGGTGATGAACACATTGCGCTTGCGTCCGCTGATATGCAGATAGCCGGCATCATCCAGATAACCGATGTCGCCGGTAGGCCAGAAGCTGTTACCTTTCGCCTCCGGTTCTGCTTGGTCTGTGCCCGTTTGGGCCGCACCGGTGTAACCCAGCATGATGCTGCCGGCAACCATGATCTCTCCGTCTTCGGCGAAGCGCAGTTGCACATGCGGCAACGGCTTGCCGACACTGCCCTGCAGACGGGCCTGCGGTGTGTTGACGGCAACCACGGAACAGCATTCGGACAAACCATAACCCTCGAATACCGGCAGCCCGGCACGCTCTGCGCGCTCAAGCAAGGCATGGGAAACGGTCGCGCCGCCGACGGCGACGAAACGCAAACTGTCGGGTACCGGCGCACCGGCCTCCGCCATCATCACCAAGGCCTTCAGCAGTTCCGGCGTCAGCACTAATGTGCTGGCTTTTGCCAGCAAAATGGACTGCAGCATCTTCTGCGGATCCAGTCCGCTGGCGCCGCTCAAGCCAACTTCCTGACAGGACCGGATCACCGCGCGTGCGCCGGCCAGCAATGGCACATAAAGACCCGCGATGTTTTCCAGCAGGGTGGAAAGCGGCAGCACGCTGAGGTGCACATCGTTTTCGTTCGCGCGCGTCGCTGTCAGCAGGCTGCCGGCGACTTCTTCAAGCGCCTGCAGGCCGAGACAGACGCCCTTGGGATTACCTGTTGTGCCCGAGGTGTAGGTGATTTTCACGGTTGCCTGCGGCAGCTTCACCGCCTCTACATCAGCCAGCGTGAACTGCGTCAGCCAGCGCCCGGCAAGCTCGTACTGTTGCGAGGCCCTGATACTGAAGCCGGCGCCCTGCAGCAAATGTTCCATGACAACGGACTGGTCGGTGATCAACTGATTGATGCCGGCATCACGAACGGCATGCGCCAGCTGCTCTGCTGAAAAAAAGGCGGGCAATGGCACGATGGGGAGTTCGGACGCCATTGCCGCCAGGTCGGTGACGGCCCAGGCAAGGCTGTTGTCTGCCACCAAGCCCAAAACGCGTGCGCCATCGACAAAGAAGTGCCGCCGCATGCGATCGATCTCGTAAACCAGTTCCGCATAACTCAAGGTCGCATTACCGCCTTGCAAGGCGACGCGATCAGGATGCTGAGACGCATGGCCTTTGATGGCCCGCAGGATACGCGATGCCATCATGCAGCGCTCGTGCAGACCGGTGGGGAAAGTCGTTTGACCGCCATCACTTGCGGCTTCTCGTCGTAATAACGGCCCCAGTCCGCCCGCTCGTTTTCCGCCAGGTGCGCCAGACTGGCCCAGCCCAACGGCAACAGATGCATATTGAGCTTGCTCAGCGCGTTGCGCAGGCTGGGGATACCGGTAAACACGCCCCATGTGGTACTGGTGCCATGGAGATAAAGGCTGATACTCGCCAGCAGGCTGCGTACCGTTTCCGGATGGGCAACGGCCAGATTACCGATCTCGACGATGTCATTGCGCACCACCAGCTGGCCGCTTTGTGCTGAAATCACATGCTCCACCGGCTGTTGCAGGTAGCGCTCGAGGAACAGGCTGTTGTTTTCGGCGTGACGCAAGCCGCACACGGCCAGCAACTCACCGCCGGCATTGCGCAGGCTCATCAGTTGCGGCATGAACTCCTTGACGTTGGCATCGTAAGCCTTGGAGAAAATGCGGTGGACAAACTGCTCCAGCTCCGCCCTGTCCTCTGCCTCGGGACCCGAGATGGAGGTATGCACGTTTTCCGCGGAATGCAGGTGTATTTGTGCCGTGAGACGTCTGTGGCTGAAATAGCGATGCAGGTCATCAGCGATGCTTCCTGTCGCAGTGCCAGGATTTGCAGCGCATGGATTTTCTACTTGGTCCGGCTGCAATTCATCATTGGCTTCAGACGCGATTGGCATGGTTTCCGGCAACATATTCAGGTACTCCAGATTTGAATACCTGAATAGTGCGCAAGCGCCATGCCAACACTTGCCGCTGTCACTCAAATGTCACACGACAAATATTATTTAACTTTTATAATCAGTTACATATAAAAATATTAAAAGGAGTTCTCAGAAAAATCCGGAGTGATATGGAATCAGAAAGAAGGGATTTGACGGTCAATCGTACGAAATTTGCAGACTGATACCCTGCAAATTTCGTATGACCTTACCAATTTTGCAGGCTTAATCGCAAGCCAGCGGCGGCGGGGATACCAGCCAACTGCCGTCAGAATCGATCCAGGCCACGACCTTGACCCGTCCATCCACGGCACAGGCATCGACATAGCCGATGGCACCGGCGGTGTCGGCGACATAACGCAGCATGGCTTCCTGCGAATTCACCACATGAGGCGGCGACACGCCGTGGAAGTATTGCTCGTTCCAGTATTCCGCCTGCGTTTCCGGCAGACTGCCCAGCACGCGCAACGAAAAACGCTGGCGCAGATCATGTTGTGTCGGCAGATTGGCCGGCCGCATGCGCTTGGCGTTGGGCCAATAGAGTTTCTTGCGCAGAAAAATCAGACTGAGCTCGGAGGCACTAAGCCGCTTCACGGCCAGATTCGCCGGCACGATGATGGCCAGCACCTCGGACTCCGCCGCATGTGCCGGCGCAGCCGGTAGCAGGCTCAAGCCAAGCAGTAACAGCAACACGCGCAAATTCAACATCGTCGGCATCAGAACAGGATCGCAAATGAGGCAAGAAAGCCCTTGGGCGAGTCTTCGCGTTGCTCATCGCCCCCCACATATTCCATCTTGAAGATGCGATTGGGGACAGGACGCCAGGCGGTGCCGATCAGCCAGCGATCGACCGACGATTCTGTCGGCCGCCTGAAATTCTCCAGCCGGGCGATGGCAAACCAGTGCCCGGTGAGCGGCGCCACTGCCTGCAGATAGGCGCCATGACCGCCATCCTTGCCGTCATTGCGAAAACGCTGGAAAGCCTCGCCGCTCCATTCCCATCCATGCTGTTTGTGCTGAAAATCCAGCCCCAGCATCTGGTAGCGCCGCCGGCCGACATCACGTTCGGAGAATTCCAGCAATGACAGCCCCCACTCCGTCCTGCCGCTCAGTGTGAAACGCGCACCAAAGGTATCGCGGAAGTCGATCTCATCGCGCTCAAGATCCTGGTCCTTCAATAACTCGCCGAACAGCATGTACTCGAAAGCCGCTTCCTTGTAGGGAATGGCGCCGTACAGCATGACGCCGTTGAGCGCCGTGGGAAACAGGCGGCTGGTGGCCAGCGGCCGGGAAGAAGTCCAGACCAGCGGCGAGGCATGGATCAGGTTCCAGCGGCCAGCCGGGGTCAGATATCGGCCGGCACGCAGATTGAGCTTCTCGTTGAGGTTGTAATCGAGATACAGGCGCTCGATATCGAGAAAGGATTTCTGCTTGGAAAAATCATCGCCCTCGCGCCAGATCAGCGGATGTTCCAGTTCCAGTTCGGAGAAGAATTTGAAACGGCTGTCGCCATCCCAGGTGATGATCAAACTGATTTCATTGACGGCGATCTCGGTTTTCTCGTGCCGCGGCACAACGATGCCGGCGCTACCGTAGCCGCCCAGATTGAAACCGTCCCAGACACTGGCCGGACCCTCTGCCGGCTGCTCCATCGGCTCGGCTGCCGCCTCCTCTGCGGCGTGTAACGCTTGCACCGGAATGCAAAAAAAGCAAACCGATAGCCAGATAGCTGCGCATACCTTTCGGTTCGATGTCATCATATTTTCACCATGTTCTTGCCATGTTTTGGCGGACATTCTAATCTTGTTCAATCCAATAAGTCCGAATTCATTGCAAATGCCATGCCACACACCCTCATTATTCTGACTCACACATGCAGCTGAGCACCCTGCCTATACGCTATCTGCTTCTGGGCGCTTTCCTGCTCACCAGCCTGCTGCCGACGACACTGATTACCGGGCTGGCATTCTACGAGGCACGCACCGCACTCAAGACCGAGATCCAGCACGATCTGGAAACCCGCGCGCATGCAACGGCCGACGACATAGACCGCATGATGTTCGAACGCCTGCAGAACATCGCCTCCTGGCACAAACTGGAAGTGATGCAGGATGCTCGCATCGGCGATGTCGACAAACGCCTTTCACGCTTTCTTTCCGAACTGAAAACCAGCTATCAGCGCGTCTATCGCGGCCTGCACGTGATCGACAGCAACGGCCACATCATCGCCTCCAGCGAGGCAGCCATGATCGGCTCGACCCTACAACTGCGCCCACGGTGGCTGGAAGTCACCATTGCCGGCGGCCATGTGCATTTTACGCCGCCATTGCAGGGCGTCATGCAGATGAGCAGCGCCATCTTCGACACGCTAGAAGAAAGCACATCAGAAGAACAAGCCATTGGCACGCTGGTGGCGGAATTCAGCTGGTCCGAAGTCGAGGATATTCTGAGCGGTGCCGTTTCCGGGCGCACATCCGCCGCCCTGCTGGACGAACAGGGACAGACCATCGCCGCGACCACGCACTGGCAAAACACAGTCAAGGCCAGAATCTCGGCCACTGCAGACATTCAGGGGTTCCAGGGCTTAACCAACAGCGTCTGGCGCGTCACCTTTTCACAACATCGCGATGAAGCGCTGGAACCGATCCGGCGCATGGGGCTGATCTTCATCGGCCTGCTGGTCATCACCATCCTGCTTGCCAGCTTCATCGCCATCCCGGTAGCCCGCACCATCAGCGGCCCCTTGCTGAAACTGACCGATTTCGCCAATCGCTTCATCCGCTCACCAAGCAATCTGCGCCCCCCTGCCGGCGGCCCGGCTGAGATCGACGCCATGTCACAGGCCTTTGCGCAGATGATTGAAGACCTGGAGCGCTCCAAGGAACACCTGACCCGTGCCGCCAAGCTGGCAGTCGTTGGCGAGATGGCTGCCGCCATGAGCCATGAGGTGCGCACCCCGCTCGGCATCTTGCGCTCTTCCGCCCAGGTGTTGCTGCGTGAACCGGAATTGAGCAAGGAAGGGCGCGAGGTCTGCGGATTCATCATCTCGGAAACGGAGCGCCTGAACAAACTGGTCTCGACGCTGATCGACACGGCGCGGCCGCGCCAGCCGGAATTCGCCCCCACGGACATTACCGACCTGACCCGACAGGCGGTTGGCATGTTACGCGCGCAGGCCGACAAGAAAACCATTGAGCTCGACTGTAACGCTGAGGGCGTAGCGATGGCGGAATGCGACCGCGAACAGATCATGCAGGTGCTATTGAACCTGCTGCTGAACTCGATTCAGATCCTGCCCGAAGGCGGCAAGATCCAGGTCAGCGTGCAGCAACTGGAACATGCCGTGGAAGTCCGCGTCGCAGACAACGGCCCGGGCATCCCGGCCGATCAGCGCGATCAAGTGTTCGACCCGTTCTACACCAAACGCCGCGGCGGCCTCGGCCTCGGCCTGGCGGTCGTGCGTCAGATCGTTGCGGCACATCACGGCGAAATCAATGTTGGCGTCAGCGCCATGCAGGGTGCAGAATTCCGCCTGCGACTACCGAACCTGAAGGAAGCATCTTGACCGAACTGAAGCGTATTCTCGCCGTGGATGATGAACCCAGCATGCGCCGCCTGCTGGAAATCAGCCTGAAGCAGGCGGGCTATCAGCCGGTGCTGGCCGGCGACGGCCGTGAAGCATTAGGGCTATTGCGTCAGGGCGGCATCGACCTCGTCGTCAGCGACCTGCACATGCCGGGCATGGGCGGCCTGAAGC
>PHCM01000072.1 GCA_002842255.1 Betaproteobacteria bacterium HGW-Betaproteobacteria-2
TCGCCCGTTCGGAAATCCACGCCCTGACGACACTCGGCGTGCCGGAAGTTCGCGTCATCGCGCCGAAGACACTGTTACCGGAACATGTGGAAAAGATGGGCGTGCACGTCTATCACGACATGGCGGCCGGTCTCAAGGACGTCGATGTGGTGATGATGCTGCGCCTGCAGAACGAGCGCATGACCGGCGCCCTGCTGCCGAGCGCACAGGAATATTTCAAGACCTTCGGCCTGACCCAGGAAAAACTGGCGCTGGCCAAGCCGGATGCCATCGTCACGCATCCGGGACCGATGAACCGCGGTATCGAAATCGATTCCTCGGTGGCCGACGGCAGACAGTCCGTGATCCTGCCGCAGGTCACCTACGGGATTGCAGTACGCATGGCGGTGATGTCCATTCTTGCAGGTAACAACTGATGAAGATTCAAATCAAAAACGGCCGGCTGATCGACCCGCAAAATGGCGTCGACGCCAAACAGGATCTGTTTATCGCGGCAGGCAAGGTGGTCGGCATCGGCCAGGCGCCAGCGGACTTCACTGCCAATCAGGTGATCGACGCCACCGGCTTGGTGGTCTGCCCGGGACTGGTCGACATTTCTGCCAGATTGCGCGAACCGGGCTATGAGTACAAGGCCACGCTGGAAAGCGAAATGCTGGCAGCCGCTGCCGGCGGCGTCACCAGTCTGGCCTGCCCGCCGGACACCGACCCGGTACTCGACGAACCGGGCCTGGTCGAGATGCTCAAACATCGCGCCCGCCAATTGAATCTGGCGCACGTCTATCCGCTTGGCGCACTCACCCGGCAGCTGCAGGGCGTCAACCTGACGGAAATGTGCGAACTGACGGAGGCCGGATGCGTTGGCTTCTCGCAGGCAGACAAACCGATTACCGACACGTTGGTGCTGTGGCGCGCAATGCAGTACGCCGCCACCTTTGGCTTTACCGTTTGGCTGCATCCGCAAGACACTTATTTGGCAGCCAATGGCGTCGCCCACGATGGAGAGATCGCCGCCCGTCTGGGTCTGCGTCCGATCCCGGCCGCGGCGGAGACCATCGCGCTGGCGACCATCCTGCGCCTCACCCGGGAAACCGGTGCGCGCCTGCATGTCTGCCGGCTGTCCACTGCCGAATCCATCGACATGATTGCTGCGGCCAAGGCCGAAGGTCTGGCGGTAACTTGCGACATCGCGGCCAACCACCTGCACCTGACCGAATATGACATCGGCTTCTTTGATGCCAATTGTCATCTGCAACCGCCACTGCGCTCACAGCGCGACAAGGATGCCCTGCGACGAGGACTTGCAAACGGCGCCATCGATGCCGTTTGCTCGGATCACACGCCGGTAGACGAAGACGCCAAACTTCTTCCATTTGGTGAAGCGGAGGCAGGGGCTACCGGACTGGAACTGCTGCTGCCCTTGACGCTGAAGTGGGCTGAGGAACAGTCACTGCCGCTGAGCACAACCATTGCGTGCATGACCAGCAGGCCGGCAGCGATTCTAGGTCTCAAGAGCGGTCATCTCGGACTGCAGGCAAGTGCAGACATCTGCATATTCGACCCCGAGCAATACTGGAAAATCGAAGCACGCGCACTGAAGAGCCAAGGCAAGAACACGCCATTTACCGGCATGGAACTGGCAGGCAAAGTCCGCTACACCGTGCTGGATGGCAACATCGTCTACAAAAGCTGAGATTCCGGAGGCATCACATGAAAAACTGGCTTCAGAATAAACCAACCGAGATCACGACCAGCGAATCGCGCCGCCGTTTCATGCAGGCGGCGCTGGCCATGCCGCTGCTGCTCGCCCTGCCGGCACAGGCATTCGCCGGCGCCAGCATCCACAAACTGCAGGGCGGTGTATTCATCAACAACCGTCAGGCCAACGCCGACAGCCGCATCCGGGCAGGGAGCAAGATTGTCGTCGCCCACGACGGCGAACTGGTGTTCAGCATCGGCCATGATGCCTTCCTGCTGAAGGGTGGAACAGCAGTCGAACTGGTGGGCGGAACAGCCCTTTCAGGCTTGCGGCTACTGACCGGCAGTGTGCTGGCAAGCCTGGGAACGCGCAGCAAACCCTTCAACCTCGTCTCCAGCATGGCCATCGTCGCTGTGCGTGGCGGCGCAGTTTACCTCAGTGCCGAGCCCCACCGGCTCTATACCTGGACCCGATATGGCCAGAGCGAATTGCGCTTCGGCCGCCAGCGACAACGCGTCAGCGCCAGCCATGACACGGCCTATGAAATCGTCCAGGATCCCGCAGGCAGGCACGGTGACAATATGGCCGGTATGTCGCTGAACAGTATGCAGGTCTTGGATCAGATGGATGATGAATTGAGAATGCTGGAATCCCTGGTCGGCCGGGTGCCGGCTTTTGACCGTCAGCCCTGAAGGGCTACACAAAAAATATCCTGCAAGGCAGCGGCTTGGTCGCCGCTGCGTTGGCGCAAGCTCAGACGATCCCCAGATTATCCAACCCGGCGGAGTGGTCTTTTTCCTTCGATTCCTTGCCTTCCAGCTTGATGCGCAGGCGCACCTCGTTGACCGAATCTGCATTACGCAAAGCATCCTCGTAACTGATCTGACCGGATTCGTACAGGTCGAACAGCGCCTGGTCGAAAGTCTGCATGCCGAGTTCGCGCGACTTGGCGACGATCTCCTTGATCTCGTGCACTTCGCCCTTGAAGATCAGGTCCGAGATCAGCGGCGAGTTCAACATGATTTCCATCGCGGCAACACGGCCCTTGCCGTCCCTTTTCGGAATCAGGCGCTGCGAAATGAAGGCCTTGACGTTGAGCGAGAGGTCCATCAACAACTGATTGCGACGCTCTTCCGGGAAAAAGTTGATGATGCGATCCAGCGCCTGATTGGTACTGTTGGCGTGTAGCGTGGCCATGCACAGGTGACCGGTCTCGGCGAAGGCGATCGCGTAATCCATGGTTTCGCGATCGCGGATTTCGCCGATCAGGATCACATCCGGCGCCTGGCGCAGCGTGTTCTTCAGCGCGATATGCCAGTTGTCGGTATCGACGCCGATCTCACGTTGCGTGATGATGCAGTTCTTGTGCTCGTGAACGAATTCCACCGGATCTTCGATGGTGATGATATGGCCGTAGCTGTTCTCGTTACGGTAGCCCACCATGGCAGCGAGCGAGGTCGATTTACCGGAACCGGTACCGCCGACAAAAATGACCAAGCCGCGCTTGGTCATGGAAACTTCTTTCAAGACTTCGGGCAGCCCAAGCTCCTCGAATTTCGGGATCTTGGTAGCAATGGTACGGAACACCAAACCGGCATTGCCGCGCTGAACGAAAGCATTGACACGGAACCGGGCCAGGCCGGGGATACCGACAGCAAAGTTGCATTCATTGGTGGCATCGTATTCTGCGGCCTGCTTGTCATTCATGATGGCACGCGTAATCTCCTTGGCCTGCTGTGCTGACAGCGACTGATTGGTGACCGGTGTCACCTTGCCGTCGATCTTCATCGCAGGTGGGAAGCCGGTCGTAATGAACAGGTCCGAAGCGTTTTTCGCCACCATCAACCGCAATAAATCGAATACGAATTTCTCTGCCTGACTTTGATCCATTTTCTAGACTTTCAATAATTGTTTCCGGGATTGAGTTAGCCTGCAATCAACCGAAGCTTTCTTTGTTGGCCGCCTTGGACTTGGCCTCGGCCAGAGAAATCACATTGCGCTGTACCAGTTCCTTCAGGTTCTGGTCCAGCGTCTGCATGCCGACATTCTGGCCGGTCTGGATCGCGGAATACATCTGCGCGATCTTGTTCTCACGAATCAGGTTGCGGATCGCCGGTGTGCCGATCATGATCTCGTGTGCAGCCACGCGGCCCTTCTCGTCCTTGGTCTTGCACAGCGTCTGCGAGATAACCGCGCGCAGTGATTCAGACAGCATGGAACGCACCATTTCCTTTTCCGCTGCCGGGAAGACGTCGACGATACGGTCGATGGTCTTGGCAGCCGAACTGGTGTGCAGGGTGCCAAATACCAGGTGACCGGTTTCGGCGGCAGTCAGCGCCAGACGGATGGTTTCCAGGTCGCGCATTTCACCGACCAGAATCACGTCCGGGTCTTCACGCAGGGCCGAACGCAGGGCGTTGGCGAAGGACAGCGTATGCGGGCCGACCTCACGCTGGTTGATCAGGCACTTTTTCGACTGATGGACAAACTCGATCGGATCTTCCACCGTCAGGATGTGACCGAATTCATTATCGTTGATGAAGTCGACCATGGCTGCCAGGGTGGTCGATTTACCGGAGCCGGTCGGACCGGTGACCAGGCAGATGCCACGGGGATTCTGCGCGATCTCCTTGAAGATCGGCGGGCAATTCAACTGCTCCAGCGTCAGGATCTTGGAGGGAATGGTACGGAACACGGCACCGGCGCCGCGATTGTGATTGAAGGCATTGACGCGGAAACGCGCCAGATTGGGAATCTCGAACGAGAAGTCACACTCCAGCACCTCTTCATACACCTTGCGCTGTCCGTCATTCATGATGTCATACACCATGTCGTGGACTTCACTGTGCTCCATCGCCGGCACATTGATTTTGCGCACATCCCCATGTACGCGGATCATGGGCGGCAAGCCGGCGGAGAGATGCAAGTCGGATGCGTTGTTTTTAACCGAGAATGCGAGTAAATCCGAGATATCCACTATGGGCTCCTGTTATAATTTTTTTGATTACGGCAAGTGTTTGCCTGTTACAGCCAAACATTTATCAGTCACAGTAAAGATGAGTGGATTATGACCTCTATTAGCGAGCGCTTGCAAGCAGTCCGGACAAGCGTGGACGATGCAGCCATCCGTGCCGGACGAGACCCGCGGCAGGTGCATCTGCTTGCCGTCAGCAAGGCGCATCCGGCCACCGCCATCCGCGCGGCCTATGCAGCCGGCCAGAGACTATTCGGCGAAAATTACCTGCAGGAAGCATTGAACAAACAGGTCGAATTGACCGACCTCGTCATCGAATGGCATTTCATCGGGCCGATCCAGAGCAACAAGACCCAGCCCATCGCCCAGCATTTCGACTGGGTACACAGCGTGGATCGCCTGAAGATCGCACAACGACTGAACATGGCTAGGCCGGAGCATCTGCCGCCCTTGCAGATTTGTCTGCAGGTCAACGTCAGTCAGGAACAAACCAAAAGCGGTTTATCCATGGATGAGACCGCGGAACTGGCCCATGCCGTGGCCGAACTGCCCAGATTGAAATTGCGCGGTCTGATGGCGATTCCGGCACCAACGCATGATATCGAATTGCAGCGGGCACAATTCAGGCAGGTACGTGAAACCTTTGAAACCCTTCAACAACAGGGCATGATGTTGGACACGCTATCCATCGGCATGTCCGATGACTATGCGGCCGCCATCGCCGAAGGCGCGACTATCGTCAGAATCGGCTCCGCCATTTTTGGACCAAGAAACCAGTGAACACCATGCAAACACAAGACCAGCTCAATTCCCTAAAAATCTGTTTCATCGGCGGCGGCAATATGGCCCGGGCCCTGATCGGCGGCATGTTGAAGCAGGGATTCCCGCCTGCGCAAATCAGCGTCATTGAATCCGATGCACAGAAACGTATCGACCTCAGCCTGGATTTCGGTATCAATGTGACGGAGCAACTCCCCAGTGCGGCAGCTAGCGACATCATCGTGCTGGCCGTCAAGCCACAGCAGCTGCGAGACGTTTCGATCTTCCTCGGCAGTCTAATCAGGCACCAGCTGCTGATTTCAATCGCAGCCGGGGTACGCATCACGGACCTGTCACGCTGGCTTGGTGGCTACCAGACCATCGTCCGCGTCATGCCCAACACACCGGCACAGATTCAGCTTGGCGTTTCCGCCCTGTTGGCCGCGCCGGCAGTCAATACCGCACAACGTCAACAGGCGGAAGTCCTGCTGCAGGCGGTCGGCCAGACACTCTGGCTGGACGATGAAGAAAAAATGGACGCAGTAACCGCCATCTCGGGCAGCGGCCCGGCCTATGTGTTCTACCTGATGGAAGCGCTACAGGACGCCGCCATGCATCTCGGATTCCCGGAAGAACAGGCCAGGATGCTGAGCCAACAGACTTTCGCCGGTGCCTGCCAGCTTGCCCTGCAGAGTGCCGCCAGCCCTGCCGAATTGCGGCATCAGGTGACGTCCAAGGGTGGCACCACCGAGCGCGCCATCCAAAGCCTGGATGCAGCGAAGGTCAAGGTAGCCATGATCGAAGCCACACAAGCGGCCGCCTTGCGCTCCAGGGAACTTGGTGACCAACTGGGTTCCGATCAGAACTGATAAATAAATAATCGTACTGAAAGCCATCCATGATTACCAACGCATTACAATTCCTGCTGCACACCATCCTTGGGCTGTTCACCATCGCAGTGCTGCTGCGCTTCTATTTGCAGCTGACCAACGCGCCGTTTCACAATCCGGTCTCGCAGACCATCGTCGCACTGACCAATTTCGCCGTCAGGCCCTTGCGACGCATCGTGCCGAGCTGGGGCGGCCTCGATCTATCGACCTTGCTGCTAGCTTATCTCAGCCAGCTTTTACTGGATATAGGCATTCAGCTCACGCGCGACTTCCCCTTGTTTGTGGCCGGCTATCCAGTCTGGCTCGCCCTGCTTGGTCTGGCGTTGGTCGGTCTCATCAAATTCAGTATTTACATCTTTCTATATGCCGTCATCCTGCAAGCCATCCTCAGCTGGTTCCACCAGCAAACCGTGATCAGCCCGGCACTTAATGCCTTGACCAGACCCGTGATGAGGCCCGTACAAAGCCTCGTTCCCAGACTGAATGGCGTCGATCTGTCGCCGCTGGTTATCTTCATCATTGCCGAATTACTGTTAATCCTGATTGTAACGCCACTGGAGCTGCAATTCCTCAGACTCTTTTAAGTACCGCCTGCAGTCAGGTACGTCGTTGCACGCCGGGCTGCATATAAGCAATTGGAATTCCTGCAGAATTCATTTAAAGTAGCTTCAAAACCAATAAAAGCTCAAGCTTGAATGCGATGCAGAAAAGCCCATGGATAAAAGCCTGAATCAGCAGATCACCGACTTCAAGGTGTGGCGGGATGAGCTATCGCAAAGCATTTCCAGCTATCGAGACTGGCTCGCAAAGGCCAATCCGGAAAGCGGTTTGGAAGAACTGCGTCTGTATGACATCGAACAGGCGCTGGAACGTGACAAACTGATCCTGGCCTTCGTTGCCGAATTCTCCCGAGGCAAGACTGAAACCATCAACGCCCTGTTCTTTTCCGAATACGAACAGCGGCTGCTGCCGTCCGACCCGGGGCGCACCACCATGTGCCCGACCGAAATCTTCTGGGATGACCGTGAAGAGCCCTGCATCAAACTGTTGCCGATAGAAACGCGCAAGAGCGATGACAGTCTGAACTATTACAAAAACACACCGCAGGCCTGGTCAAAAATCCGGCTCG
>PHCM01000073.1 GCA_002842255.1 Betaproteobacteria bacterium HGW-Betaproteobacteria-2
GCGCCTGTCCTCGAACAATGGCTTATAGGCAGCGGCCCGGTAAATCGCGCCATTGGGTGCAGCGGCTCTGTCGGCCGGTACCGGTTTCGCCGTGGTTGGCGTCTGCACGATAGTCCCCGGCGTCACGGAACACGCAGCCAGAGCCCCTGACAAGGCCAGCAGCAGATAACTGCAAATCCGGCCCCAACTGCAATGTTTAGCGTAATGAATCATGTCTGTTACCTCTGCCGTTTCAGCGCGCATCGAATCCCGACTACATCTGCGTCAGTTTTTGCAGCATCTGGTCGGAAGTCGTGATGGCCTTGCTGTTGATTTCATAGGCACGCTGGGTCTGGATCATGTTGACCAGTTCCTCCACCACGTTGACGTTGGAGGTTTCCACATAACCCTGCGTCAGCAAACCCGCGCCATTGGTACCCGGCGTATTGGTATTGGCCGCACCGGAGGCTGCGGTCTCCACATACAGGTTTTCACCCTTGCTGAGCAAACCGGCCGGATTGATAAAGGTTGCCAGTTGTATCGTGCCGACTTGCACGGTGTTGGCATTGCCCGCCTGTGTAATGGAGACCGTACCGTCACGGCCTATGCTCAGGCTTTGCACATCGGCAGGAATGGTAATGGCAGGCTGCACAGGAAAACCGCTGGAAGTCACCAGCTGGCCCTGGTCATTGATCTGGAACGAACCATCGCGGGTGTAAGCGGTGGCGCCATCCGGCAGCAACACCTGGAAAAAGCCCTGACCCTGAATGGCGACATCCTTGTCGTTGGACGTCTGCTGCAGATTGCCCTGGGTAAACACGCGCTCGGTCGAAACCGGACGTACACCCGTGCCGATCTGCAAGCCGGTCGGCAACTGGGTCTGCTGAGATGACTGCGCACCGGGTTGACGAATGGTCTGATAGAGCAAATCCTCGAACACCGCTCGTGAACGCTTGAAACCATTAGTACTGACGTTAGCCAGGTTGTTGGCAACCACATCCATCTGGGTTTGCTGTGCATCCAGACCGGTTTTTGAAATCCAAAGTGAACGTATCATTTTCGTCTCCTTATGCACAGAACTCTGTAAGTTCGCGCAAGCTTGCCAAATTATGTCTCTATGGTAATCGTGTGATCAGGAACTCAAACTCAAGAGCTGACTGGCTTTATTGGCGTTATTCTCGGCTTTCTCCAACAGCTTCATCTGGAAATCGAACTGGCGGGCGAGACTGATCATATTGACCATCGCCTCGACCACGTTGACATTGCTGCCTTCCAGCGCGCCGCCGACCAGCTGCACTTCCGGGTCGATCGCCGCAGGCTGACCGCCCTTCAATTCGAACAAGCCGTCCTTGCCGCGCACCAGCATTTCTTCCGGCGGATTCACCAGCCTGAGACGGCCCAATATATTCACCGCACCCGGTTCATAGTTGTTGGAGACCGTTGAAATCGTACCGTCCTTGCCAACCGTGATGGTTTCATCCGGCGGAATGCCGATCGGGCCGCCGTCGCCCATGAGAATCTGTCCGGTCGAATTCTGCAGCAAGCCGTTCTCGCTCACCCTGAGTGAGCCATTACGCGTATAAGCCTCACTGCCGTCCGGCCGTATGACAGTCAACCAGCCCTTGCCTTGGATCGCCACGTCCAGATCGCGGCCGGTTTGCTGCAATACGCCGGGGCTGAAATCCGCACCTACGGTGGAATCGACGACAAAAGCACGGGTCGGCACGCCCTCGCTGACTACGGGGACAGCACGGAAAGAATCGAGCTGGGCACGAAATCCTGTTGAAGTGGCATTCGCCAGATTATGCGAATTGGTCGCCTGCTGCTCCAGAATATGCTTCGCGCCCGACATCGCGGTGTAAATCATTCTGTCCATTACCGCCTCCTCTTCTTGTACCGGGTGCCTGCAGCTGCACAGGCACCTCAAAAATCATGCATTAACGCAGGTTCACCAGAGTCTGCAACACCTGGTCCTGGGTCTTGATGGTTTGCGCATTGGCCTGATACACACGCTGCGCCGTAATCATGTTGACCAGTTCGGCGGTGAGGTCCACATTCGAATCCTCCACTGCGGAAGATTGCAGAACGCCCAGACCGCTGGTGTTGGGAGGTCCGACCAAAGGCACGCCGGAAGTCGCGGTCTCGGCCCAGGCATTGCCGCCCAGGGCTTGCAACCCGTTCGGGTTGACGAAGTTCGCCATGACCAACTGACCCAGATTGGCCGATTGACCATTGGTGTAACGACCGACGATGATGCCGTCCGCGCCTACATTAAAGCCGGACAGGCGGCCGGAGGTATAACCGTCCTGGGAGAAACTGTTGAGGCTGAAATTGGAGCCGAACTGCGTGCTGCCTGAGAAATCAATCGCTACGGCCAATGGGCTGGTGGCTCCGTTGGTAATCGGAATATTGAGGGTGGCCGTACCACCGGTTGGCGACATGCCCGTGCCATCGAAGTTCATGGTCGTGAGCGCGGTTGCCGGCGTTACGCCATCCACAGTGGTAAACAGATCCCATTCGCCCGGCGCGGTTTTCACAAAGAAGGTTTGCAATGTGTGTGAATTGCCCAGACTGTCGAATACCGACAGGGAGCGTGAATCGTGGAATGTGGTGGGATCGTCCGGATCGAACCCTGCTGACGGCAAGGGATCCTTGCGGGAATCCAGATTGACGATGCCGCTCACGGCACCGGTAATTTTTGGCTGCAGGTCGGCAGTATTGATTTGCAGCTCCACCATACTGCCGGTCAACAGGTTACCGGCAGCATCTGCTGCATAACCGGTCAGGCGCTTGTTGTCCGTGTTGATCAGGTAACCATCCTTATCCATCTGGAACTGGCCGTTACGGGTATAAGTGATGGAGCCGTTGTCGCTCAACCTGAAAAATCCGGCGCCATTGATGGCGATATCCAGCGGATTATTGGTCGCACTGATATTGCCCTGCGTGAATTGCTGCTGCACCTTGGCGATCTTGACGCCGATGCCCACCTGCGAGGCACCGCTGCCTGTCAGCGAATTTGCATAAACATCCGAAAACTGTGTTTGCGACTGCTTGAAGCCCACGGTGCTGGCATTGGCAACGTTGTTGCCCAACACTTCCAGACTTTTGGAAGCTGCATTCAATCCGCTCAAACCTTGCTGGAAACTCATCTCGCTCTCCTTGGTGAATATTGATTCAATGACATAAGGTTAATGTGTTCAGAAAACTTGTTTAATCTGGCCCAGCGATACCGATTTCAGATTGCTGAGGTGCATCTGCACGCCATCGGCTGTATTGCTGATACTATTGACCACGCTATAAGCCATGGGTACTGCGTTTATGGTGCCACTGGCGCTGGTCGCGCTGACTTCATAGAAATAGCGGCCATCGGCAGCGATCTCGCCCGAATTGGTCTCACCGCCCCAGTTCACTTCAAGCAAGCCAAATGGCTGCTTGCCCATGTTCATTTCCCTGACGACGACACCGTCCGCGTCCTTGATCGTGACCTTGACGTTATCCGCACTGGCCGGCAGGTCGACGGCGAACAAACTTTCACCCTCGAACAGATCGACATTGTTGCCTTCGGTCAGCACCACGCGCCCTATCATGCCGGAAGCCTGCATGGACTGGCTGGACTGCACACTGCCTATCAGCGCTTCCATGGTGTTGTTCAGTTTGTCGATACCAGTCACCGTCGAAAGCTGTGCCAGCTGGCTGGTCACTTGCGCGTTATCCATCGGGTTGAGCGGGTCCTGGTTCTTCATCTGCGTTACCAGCAAGGTCATGAACCTGTCCTGCGCCTCCTGTGCGGTTGTCTTGGCCGAATTGCGCGAGCCGTTCATCGCATCCAGCAGGGTATTCGAGACCTTGTTGTCGTTCTGTACCGTCGTCATGTCGTTCTCCCTATCTCCGGCATCTATCAGGATTGACCGATGCTGAGCGTCTTCATCAGCATGGTCTTCGTGGTATTCATGGTTTCAACGTTGTTCTGGTAGGCACGAGAGGCGGCGATCATGTTAACCATCTCCTCCGTAACGTTGACGTTGGGCATGGCCACATAACCATTCTCATCGGCAAGCGGATGTTCCGGCTGGTGTACCATCTGCGGCGGCCGACCATCCTCGATCACTTTCTGCACCTTCACCCCGCTGGCATCCTGTCCGCTGAGCGGCACAGCTTCGAACACGACCTGCTTGGCTTTGTATGGCTGGCCGTTGGCACTGGTCACGCTGTCCGCATTGGCCAGATTGCTCGCCACCACGTTCAGCCGCTGTGAATGCGCACTCATGGCGGAGCCGGCAATATTGAATACATTGAATAAAGACATGTTGTTCTCCTGATTAACTGTCAGCCAATACGCTTAAGCCGGGATGCAAATTACTGGCCCTGAATCGCCGACATGAGTTTTTTAAGTTGCCCGTTCAGCATGACCAGGCTCGCCTCGTAACGCACGGCATTGTCGGCAAACTGGTTACGCTCGACATCCATATCAACGGTGTTGCCATCGACACTGCCCTGCATCTCGCCACGGAACTGCACACCGCCGGGATAACCTGCGTTTAGCGCATCCACCAATGGCTGTGCCGCCATATGGCCGGAAGCCGTCTGGTTCAACGCACTGCCGCTTGCAGCAGGATTTGCCGCAGCGCCGGAAAGCGCCTGCTTGAATGCCGACGCAAAATCGACATCCTTGGCCTTGAAATTCGGGGTATCGGCATTGGCAATATTTGCCGCGATCAACTCCTGCCTTTGTGCGCGTATGCGCAAGGCCGTCTGGTGAAAACCTAATGCCTGGTCTAACTTGCCTATCACACTGCACCTCCTGGCTTGCCGGCATTCTCTCTATATCTCTAAAGAAAACCGGATTGACGCCGCTAACCTAAGATGAAGCAAAGTCTAGGACCAATCCAGATCATTCAATCGGCAGAGTAGCGATGAGAAAACACCGCTTTTTGAAGTTTTGCTGGAAAGGCGGCTGCGTAGAATGCAACTTGTCATTCTCTCCAACGAATTGCGAGATACACCATGAACGCGCAAGATAGCGAACAGTTCCGGGTATATTCCACCAGAATTTATCAGGCAATCTGGCTGGCGATCTTCGCTTGCCTGCTCATGCTATTCGCCACCGCAGTCAGCGCCAACCAGGGCAATAGTCAGGTCGCAACACAGGACACCGCTGCCATACGCAGCAAGGTACAGGAATTCCTGCAGGTGCAGACCATGGGCATACCCGGCAAGGTCAGCATTACGGTAGGCCAGGTGGAACAACATCTTCGCTTGCAGGCATGCGGCAATCTGGAAGCATTTTTGCCAACCGGCAGTCGGGCATGGGGCAGAACCACCGTCGGTATCAAATGCAGCCAACCCACCGCCTGGACCATCTATGTGCAGGCCCGCGTAAACGTCACCGGGCAATACCTGGCTGCAGCGGTACCATTGAGGCAAGGGCACGAAATCGGCGAGCAGGATCTGATGTTCTTGACTGGCGA
Organism: Betaproteobacteria bacterium HGW-Betaproteobacteria-2; assembly: GCA_002842255.1. Classification (GTDB taxonomy): domain Bacteria; phylum Pseudomonadota; class Gammaproteobacteria; order Burkholderiales; family Methylophilaceae; genus UBA6140. The sequence continues at coordinate 5,448 of PHCM01000073.1, forward strand.
TTTGACTACACTGCCGCCCAGCATCATCACCGAGAAACCCTTGGCCATCGGCCAGACCGTAAGTTCGTCCATCGCTTCAGGCAGTGTGATCAGGCAGGACATGCTACGCAAACCGGCGGCAGTAAAACAAGGCCAGACGGTACGCATCATATCCACCGGCAAAGGCTTCAGCGTCAGCGCAGAAGGCCAGGCACTGGCCAACGCCAGTGAAGGTCAGGTGGTCAGGGCCAAAACCGGTAACGGTTCTGTCATCAGCGGAATTGCCCGCAATAGCGGTGAAGTTATCGTGAGTTTCTAGCTTTCAACTCACTGGCCAGTGATGAGGGCATCACGCCAAGTGCAAGAATTAAGGATTCGGTGTTAAAGTTTTTGTTACTTCTGCCGTAAAAAGGTTGAATCCAGGTAACACCTGAACAATTAAGCAAAAGGATGCAGCAATGAAAATTGATGACGCACTGAAAGTAAACCCGGGACTGGCAACCGGCAATACGGATGCCAAAACCGCCAAAAGTACTGAAACCGCGAAAACAGAGCAAGGTACGAGCGAAAAAGTCACCCTTTCCTCACGCTCCTCCGAGCTTCAGTCCCTGGAAACCAAAACGGTATCTGAAGAGGCCTACGATGCAGGCAAGGTCGAAGCAATCAAGGCTGCCATTCTGGATGGCCAGTTCAAGATCGACTCAGGCAAAGTGGCTGATGGCTTGATCAATACCGTCAAAGACCTGCTAAGCAGTTCAAAATCATGACAATCCAGTGAAAATATCTTCACGGCAAATATCTACACGATAGAAAGCACACATGGGCACAGCCATTTCAATCGAGCAGGAATCTCATACAGTCGGCAGATTGATCGAGATTCTTGAGCAAGAACAAAGCTGCCTCATTCAAGCGGATTTTGAACGGGTACAAGCCCTGCTGGAAGAAAAATCCACGCTCCTGCAAAGCCTCAACCTGCTCTCACAGGAACGCTACCAGTGGCTATCCGCTGCCGGTTATCCTGCAAATGAGTCCGGCATGTCCGACTGGCTGAAAGAAAACCGCGAGCACGCCCTGCAAACTTCCTGGCTGACCATGCAGCAAGCCCTGCTCAAGGCCAAGGAACTCAATCGCATTAACGGCATGCTCATCAACAAGCATTTCACCCGCAACCAGCAATTGCTCGGCGCCCTCCGCGGCCAAACCGAAAGCGACCAGTTTTACGGGCCCAGCGGCCAAACCACCTCAAATGGCCGCCCCCGCGGCGCCGTCATCGCATAATCCACACCTGCATCCCCGTCTGGAGTTTCAGCCACTGATCCAAATGTCCTTGATTCCAGAAACAAAATTCAACATCACTTAACTCTGATGTAAGGTTCTCTGCCGCGACCTTGGTGTACATGGGGCGCAGCGCGCGGCAAGGGCGGGAACCGGCATGGCGATCACGGTGCTCAATAACCCGGTAAGCACGGCTACTCTCAATTGTTTGGCTTGCGTGTTCATGGCAAATCTCCCATATCTGAATGTGGTTAACAGAATCACGGCATGCCTGTTCATGCCGTCACTACTGAGTTAAACGGAATGTCATCGAAATACTTACAATTCGCAGTTATTCACAACCCCAGGTCACTCAAACCTGGGTGATCGTCTGGCCGGCGACCCAATGGCCAAAAGAACAGTCGTTGCTCTTGTTTGATCGGCAGGTCGTTGATGCTGGCAAAGCGGCGTTGCATGAAGCCTTGTGCGTTGAATTCCCAGTTTTCGTTGCCGTAACTACGGAACCACTGGCCGGAGTCATCATGCCATTCATAAGCAAAGCGAACGGCGATGCGGTTATCGGTAAACGCCCATAAGTCCTTGATCAAGCGATAGTCCAGCTCCCTGCCCCATTTACGCTGCAAAAGCTGTCGAACTTGCTCACGGCCTTGGGGGAATTCGGCGCGGTTGCGCCAGAGTGTGTCTTCGGTATAAAC
>PHCM01000074.1 GCA_002842255.1 Betaproteobacteria bacterium HGW-Betaproteobacteria-2
CTCGCGTTCATTCATGTTGAGAATCTCGACAAAGCGCGACATGTGTGTACCCTTGAAATTGTGCGGCAGGTGTACGTACATGTTGAACATGGCGACGGTATGCTGCACTCCGCCGGTTTTATCCTTGACCTTGACCGGATGGCGGATGGATTTGATGCCGACCTTGTCTATCGCAAGATGGCGGGTATCGGGGGTGTTTTGTACATCCTCGATGGGTAGGTTGGTTGGTTGGTTCATGAGCTTCTCGTCTCGATGGGGGTACTCAAATAATACTTGAGTATATCACTAGGTTAATTTTTTCTCAATGGAGGCAATGATGCCTTCGGAGTTCAGACCGCAGTTGGCCAGCATGGTTTCATGTACGCCATGCTCAATGAAGGTGTCAGGCAGGCCCAGGCACAGGGTTTCAACAGTCATATCCATGTCTTGCAGGGCTTCCATGACTGCAGCTCCAGCACCACCGCCGATGACATTTTCCTCTATGGTCACGATCAGTTCGTGTTTGCCGGCCAGGTCCCTGATCAAGTCGAGATCCAGCGGTTTGACGAAGCGCATGTCGGCTACCGTGGCATCCAGCGATTCTGCCGCCTGCAGGGCCGGAGATACCATGCTGCCGAAGGCCAAAATAGCGACTTTCTTGCCTTCGCGTCGTATCAGGCCGCGGCCCAAAGGCAGTGCGGTCATCTCTTCAGTGATGGCAACGCCGGCGCCGCTGCCGCGCGGATAGCGTACGGCGCTGGGGCCATTGTGCTGATAGGCGGTGTACAGCATCTGGCGGCATTCGTTTTCGTCGCTGGGTGTCATCACGACCATGTTCGGAATGCAGCGCAGATAACTCAGGTCGAAGCTGCCGGCATGCGTCGGGCCGTCTGCGCCAACCAGTCCGGCGCGGTCGATGGCAAAGACGACCGGCAGGTTCTGCAGTGCGATGTCATGTATCAGCTGGTCATAGGCGCGCTGCAGGAAGGTGGAATAGATGGCCACCACCGGCTTCAGTCCGTCACAGGCCATGCCGGCTGCGAAAGTCAGAGCATGCTGTTCGGCAATGCCGACGTCGAAGAAGCGCTCCGGGTATTTCTCGGCAAAATCATTGAGGCCGGAACCGTCGCACATGGCGGGCGTAATGCCAACCAGTCGCTGATCCTGATCGGCCATGTCCACCAGCCATTCGCCGAATACCTGGGTGTAGGTTTTCTTGCTGCTGGCACCGACCGAGTCGCCGTTGCTCGGATCGAACTTGCCAACCCCGTGATATTTGCCCGGATTGTCCTCGGCCGGCTGGTAACCGTGACCTTTCTGCGTCACCACATGCAGGAATTGCGGCCCCTGCAGTTGGCGGATATTGTGCAGTGTGGCGACCAGCGTATCGAGGTCATGGCCGTCGATCGGGCCGATGTAATTGAAGCCGAATTCCTCGAACAGTGTGCCGGGCGTCATCATGCCCTTCACATGCTCTTCCGCGCGCTTGGCGAACTCAAGAACCGGCGGCATCGTCCGTAGCACTTTTTCACCTGAACGCCACATGCGGTCATAAAGCTTGCCGGACAGCAGTCTGGCCAGGTAATTGTTCAGTGCGCCGACATTGGGCGAGATCGACATGTCGTTGTCGTTGAGGATGACCAGCAGGTTGGCATCCATCGCCCCTGCATTGTTCAATGCCTCGAATGCCATGCCGGCAGTCATCGCGCCATCACCGATGATGGCCACAGCACGACGTTCCAGCCCCTGCTGCTGGGCGGCGACTGCCATGCCCAGCGCGGCCGAGATCGAGGTGCTGGAGTGGCCGGTGCCGAAGGTGTCATATTCGCTTTCGCTGCGGCGTGGGAAGCCGGCAATGCCACTTGGTTTGCGCAGGGTGTTCATGGCCTCGCGCCTGCCCGTCAGTATCTTGTGCGGATAGGTCTGGTGTCCTACATCCCACACCAGTCTGTCATCCGGGGTGTCATAGACATAATGCAGCGCGATGGTCAGCTCCACTACGCCCAAGTTGGAAGATAAATGGCCGCCGGTCTGGGCAACACTTTCGATCAGAAAGGCGCGTAGCTGTCTTGCCAATTCAGGCAGTTGCTTGCGTTCCAGCTTTCTCAATTGCTCGGGAGAGTCGATGGTTTCCAGTAATGCGTACATATACGAGTCGGCAGAAAATTTCCGGTTGATGGGTGAGCTTAATGGTTGCGGTGCATGATGAAGTCAGCGAGCTGGATAAGTCTTCCGGCTTTTTCACCATAGGGAGACACCTCACTGACGGCATTTTCATAAAGTTCCTGAGCCAGGGCTTTTGCACGGGGCAAGCCGAGTATCGTCACGTAGGTTGGTTTGTTGCTCTCCGCGTCCTTGCCTGCTGTCTTGCCCAGGGTTGCCGTATCGGCTTCGGTATCCAGAATGTCATCGATGACCTGGAACGCCAGGCCCATGGACTGGGCGTAGTGATCGATGGCTTTCAGTGTTTCAGCCGATACCTTGTCGGCGCAATGTGCACCCAGTAATGCGGCAGCTCTTATCAATGCGCCGGTCTTGTGGATATGCATATATTCGAGCTCGGACTGGTTAAGTGCTTGTCCGACGCTGGCCAGATCGATGGCTTGGCCGCCGGCCATGCCTCTGGAGCCGCTGGCGACTGCCAATACATGCACCATGTGCAACTGATGGGCAGCATCCGCATGCAGGCCGGGCTGGGACAGCAATTGAAACGCCAGGCTTTGCAGCGCATCGCCTACCAGCAGTGCGGTAGCATCATCGTACTGCTTGTGGCAGGAAGGCTTGCCGCGTCGCAGATCGTCATCGTCCATGCAGGGCATGTCGTCATGCACCAGAGAATAGGCATGAATCAGTTCGACCGCACACGCCGCGACATCGGCCTTTTCTGCTTCGGCATCACATAATTCGGCCGCGGCATGCGCCAACAGGGCGCGCACTCGTTTGCCACCGCCCATGACGGAATAGCGCATGGCCGTGTGCAGCTTTTCCGGAGCGATATCGCTGGCCGGTAAAAAATGGTCCAGGGCCGATTCCGTGCGCTGCTGAATTCGGCCGGCCCAGTTCTGAAAGTCATTCATCTTGATAGGTTTGCAGGGTATTGTTTTCGTTTAACAGGCGCACCTGCTGCTCGATGTCCGCCAGAGACTTCTGGCAGTATTGCAGCAATTCGCTGCCGCGTTGATAGGCCTGCAGTGACTGTTCCAGAGGCAACTGGCCGGCCTCCATCTGCGCGACGATCGCTTCAAGCTCCTTCAGCGCCTGTTCGAAGCCGGGTTGGGACTCTTTCTGTTTTGTCATTGCAATGTTCTCTGGGGATCCATGAGGGGCCGACGGTTGGATGCACGGGTGCAGCGCCAAGCTGTTGGCTTTCAAGGATGATAGTTTACGCTGTTAGGTGCTTTTGGAGAAACCCTGGACATCCTGAATAGCCAGGATTGTATGTAAAAACTGATGGATATCCGCTATTTCCTCGTCGCTGACACTATGTGCCATCGGATATTTGTGCCAGGTCAGCGGATACCCCGAAGCCGTCAGCAGTTGCGCCGATGCCTTGGCGGTTTGCAGCGGTACGATGGTATCCAGATTGCCATGCGCCATGAAAATCGGCAGTTGGCGATTTGCCGTATGTATCTCGTCCTGCAATCGGCCTTTCATTGGCAGCCAGCTGGATAGCACAAGTGCGCCAGCCAGCGGCTCCGGTTGTCGCAAGGCAGTATGCAAGGCAATCGCGCCGCCCTGCGAAAAACCTGCCAGAACGATGCGCTCCGCTGCAATGCCCCTGGCTTTTTCTGCTTCAATCAGCGCTTCGATCTCGCGTTGGCTTTGCCGGATGCCCGCTTCATCCTGAGGGCTGTCGGCGTCAAGGCCATAAATATCGTACCAGGCACGCATTTCGTAGCCATTGTTGATGGAGACGGGGCGGTATGGTGCGTGCGGCAGGATAAAACGCACTCCAGGAAGCTGGAGTGCGCTGGCTATCGGCTCGAAATCGTAGCCGTCCGCTCCCAGTCCGTGGAGCCAGATGATGCTGGCATTGGCATTATCACTGACGCATCGTTCTAGGGTTTCCAGCATGTATGAATCGAGTTTCCGTGGGTGAGTTGATATTAATTAAAAATTTGCCCGACGATGCCGCTGGCGGGAGGTTTTGCTACACTGTTAAAAGCTGGAATTTTGCGATATGCTGCAATAAATTCAGGGAATTACACTAAATCATCACAATAATAATGATTATATGACATGAATCTTCCCGAGTTCATTTCGCGTCACGTCATGCGTATCGCGCTCAGTCTGAGTGTCGTTATTTTACTATTGCTGCACGCCAGCGGGGCATTTCAATTCGGCTTTATCAATCGTCTTGAAAATTTCAGTTACGACGTCCGCCTGAATCTGATGATGCCACGTACTCTGGATCAGCGGATCGTGATTGTCGATATCGATGAGCGCAGTCTTCAGGAACAGGGGCGCTGGCCATGGGGACGCAACAAGCTGGCGCAGCTGGTGGACAAGCTGTTCGAAGACTATCAGATTGGTGTGCTGGGTTTCGACGTCGTGTTTGCTGAAAAGGACGAAAGCTCCGGCCTCAAAAGTCTGGAGCAAATTCAGCAGCAGTACCTGAAATCCGATACGGGATTTGCACAATTGCTCGAACAGTTGCGCCCGCAGCTGGATTACGACCAGCTGTTCGCTAACAGCCTGCAGGGCCGCAAGGTGGTACTGGGCTATTATTTCCGCAATGACGACCACCTGGATGGCAGGGTAGGCGTGCTGCCTGAGCCTTCTTTCATCGAGGGCAGCTTCAAGGGCAAGGACATCGCCTTCATGGAAGCCACTGGTTTCGGCGGCAATCTGGCTGCGTTGCAGCAGGCGGCCACGGCTGCCGGCCATTTCAATCCGGATCCTGATGAAGACGGCATCTCGCGCAGAGTGCCGATGGTCATGAGTCTGGATGGCAATATCTATGAAGCGCTTTCCGTTGCCCTTGCTCGTGTCGCACTGGATACACCGAAACTGCAGGCCGGTTTTGCCGATGGCCTGGGAGTAGGTAAAAAATATGCCGGCCTGGAATGGCTGCAAATGGGTGACCGTCGCATCCCGGTCGACGCCAGGGTGACGGCGCTGATTCCCTATCGCGGTCTGCAGGGCAGCTTCCCTTATGTTTCCGCGACCGATGTGCTGAATGGGAAAACCAGCAAGGAAGTACTGAAGGATCGCATCGTGCTGGTGGGGACTACCGCGCCTGGCCTCATGGATCTGCGTGCCACGCCGGTGCAGAATATTTATGCCGGGGTGGAAATCCATGCCAACATGATTGCCGGCATTCTTGACCAGAATATCAAGCAGCGCCCAGCCTATACACTCGGCGCCGAGTTCGTGCTGCTGTTGCTGACCGGATTGTTGCTGGCTTTTCTACTGCCCGCATTGACGCCACTCTGGGCAACGCTATCGGCTTTCGTCGTGCTGACCTTGTATGTGACTTTCAATCTGCTGTTGTGGCAATCTGCCAATCTGGTGCTGCCACTCGCCTCTGGCCTGTTCCTGATCGCTGTCATCTATGTGCTGAACATGACCTACGGTTTTTTCATAGAGTCGCGCGGCAAACGTCAATTGGCCGGGTTGTTCGGACAATATGTGCCGCCGGAACTGGTAGATGAGATGGCAAAAGATCCTGAGGCCATTAGTCTGGAAGGCGAGAGCCGCGAAATGACCGTGCTGTTTTCGGATGTGCGCGGCTTCACCAATATCTCAGAAGGGCTGGATCCGAAACAGCTGACGCAGTTGATGAACGAGTTCCTGACACCAATGACGCATGTGATTCATGACAATCGCGGCACCATAGACAAATACATGGGTGATGCCATCATGGCATTCTGGGGCGCACCTCTGAACGATCCGCAACATGCGACGCATGCGGTCAGGGCAGGCATGCAGATGCTGGCCAGTTTGAATAGCCTGCAGGCACAATTCAAGGCGCGGGGCTGGCCCGAGATCAAGATCGGTGTCGGTTTGAACACCGGCCTGATGACGGTGGGCAACATGGGCTCCGAGTTCCGTATGGCATATACTGTGATGGGTGATGCGGTCAATCTTGGCTCGCGCCTCGAAGGCCTGACCAAGAATTACGGCGTGCAGATGATAGTCAGCGAATCCACACGGGAAAAAGTGCCGGAATATATCTATCGCGAACTGGATATCGTGCGCGTCAAGGGCAAGGACAAACCGGTCGTGATTTACGAGCCGGTCTGTGCCTCGGGCGAGGAGGATAAGTCGCTACAGGACGAGCTCAAGCTGTATCGCGAGACGCTGAAACTTTATCGTGCACAGAATTGGGATCTGGCGGAGATGCAGTTCATCAATCTGCAACAGATGTATCCACAGCGGCAACTTTATGCCATGTATATTGAACGTATCGCGCATTACCGCCAGAATCCGCCGGATGCCGGCTGGGATGGTGTGTTCACCTTCCAGACCAAATAGACAGGAGCCAGCATGAGGGTCAAAGTACTAGGTTGCAGTGGTGGCATAGGCGGCACATTGAGGACCACCAGTTTTCTGATTGATGAGGACATCCTGATGGATGCAGGCACCGGTGTCGGCGACCTGACCATCGAGCAGTTCCTCAAGATCAACCACATCTTCATCACGCATTCGCACCTCGATCATGTTGCCTGTATTCCCTTGCTGGCTGATAGCGTGCTGGGGTTCCGTGATGCTCCCATTACCCTTTATGCCACTGCAGAAACCTGGGCGATACTGAAGGAGCATCTGTTCAACTGGAAAATCTGGCCTGATTTCACCGTCATTCCGTCAGAAGAACATCCATTGCTGGTCTGGCACGAGATCCGGCTGGGTGAGACAGTCCGGTTGGGAGAGCGCAGTTTCACCCCGTTGCCGGCCAATCATGTCGTGCCTACCGTCGGTTTTCACCTGGAAGGTCCAAGTGCCAGCATGGTGTTCACTGCAGACACCACGACCTGCGATGCGCTGTGGCCAAAGGTCAATCGCATCGCCAATCTCAAGTACCTGATTATCGAGACCGCTTTCAGCAATGAGGAGATCGAATTGGCCAAAGTGTCCAAGCATCTTTGTCCGGCCATGCTGATCGAGGAGTTGGACAAGCTGGAACATTCGCCGCTGCCGCGTATCTATATTACGCATCTGAAGCCGGGCGAAGGCGAGGTCATCATGCGTGAGGTAGACCGCGACGCCTACCGCTTCAATGCACGGCCGTTGTATAACAGTCATATCTTCGAACTGTAATCCGGGGATTTTCGATTTGCAGTATTTGAAAGCACATCGTTTGCAGGAACAATAAAAATGTCATCACCGACCATCGAACAACTCATGAAACTTGCGCCCGTGGCGGTGCTTT
>PHCM01000075.1 GCA_002842255.1 Betaproteobacteria bacterium HGW-Betaproteobacteria-2
CCTACACCGACCTGATTCTCGAATTGAGCCCCCGATCCGCGCAGCCGATGGCAGATGACCCCGCGCCTAGCGGCACCACCAACAAACACAAGATCGCCTTGCTGCTGCCATTCGGCAGCCCGGATTTCTACCCGGCGGCCGATGCCATCCAGCAAGGTTTCATGGCAGCCAGAAATGCCGCCCATGACACCAGGGAAGTCATCATCTATCCGACATCCGGCGACAAGGACATGATCAACGCCGTCTACGAGCAAGCGGTCAGCGATGGCGCGGACTTTATCGTCGGCCCGCTCGCACGCGACGAGGTGACGGCATTAACCACCGGCAAACTCAGCGTGCCAACATTGGCGTTGAACCAGGCCGATTCCAGTTTTGACCTGAAAAACCTCTACAGCCTGGGACTTTCCATTGACACCGAGGCCGCACAGATCGCAAAAATGACGCGTGATGCCGGCATGCAAAGAGCCGTCATCATTACTGCCGGAAGCGGCATCGCCGAACGCATGAGTGAGGCCTTCGCGGCTGCCTGGCAGGCGGAAGGCGGCCAACTCGTGCAGCGGATAACCGTCGATGAGAATACGGCGCCAGAAGACCTGCAGGCACAACTGCCGGCACACTCGACAGACATGATACTGCTGGCTACCAGCCCCGAACTGGCGCGCCAGATACGCGGCCATCTCGACATCACGATTCCGGCCTATGGTTTCTCCCACATTTATACCGGCGTCAATTACGAGCCGGAAGATGCATCGCTGCTGGCAGTCAGGTTCATAGACCTGCCCTGGATACTGAACATGCAGGATGCGAACTTCAGCCCTTACACGGATACTGCGGCCAATCTGCCGGAAGGCATGATGCAACGCTGGTTCGCTCTCGGCGTCGATGCCTACCAGGTGCTGGCCGCAATTGCTGCCAAACCGGGTCAGCCCGCTTCCATACGCGGCCTCACCGGCAGGATCCAGATCGGCGCCAATGGCGAGATAGCGCGCACCCTGGCCGTCGGCCGCTTCACCGGCGATGGCGTGGTGCTGGAGCTGATGCCTTGAATACACTGGGCAGTGAAGCCGAACATATCGCTGCCATCTACCTGCAACAAAAGGGCTTGAAACTGCTGGAAAGGAACTATCAATCCCGCTACGGCGAGATCGATCTCATCATGCAGGATGGCAAGACCCTAGTATTTGTCGAGGTTCGGCTGCGCAGCAGTAGCGGCTTTGGCGGTGCCGCCATGAGCATCACCCCGGCCAAGCAGCAAAAAATCATGCGGACGGCAGAGCATTATCTGCAGCAACATGGCTCTCGCAACTGCCGCTTTGATGTTATCTTGATGAGTAAACCTAGCGAAGATCTCGTTGAATGGATCCCGAACGCATTTGATGCCAGCTGACGGACACTAACACCCCATGAGCATGACATTGCAAAACAGAATCAGCACGCATTTCGAAGAAAGCGGTCAGCTCAAGCTGGAATTGGCCGCATTGCTGGCCGCACCGATCGCCAATGCGGCAGAAATCATCGTCGAAGCCTTGCTGAAGGAACAGAAGATACTGGCCTGCGGCAACGGTGGTGCGGCGGCAAGCGCCCAGTATTTTGCCTCCCTGATGCTGAACCGCTTTGAAATGGAGCGACCGGGGCTGGCCGCAATCGCACTCAATGCTGACAATACGACACTGACCTCGATTGCAGACGAGAACCATTTCGAACAAGTCTTTTCAAAGCAGATATCCGCACTCGGCATGGAAGGAGATGTGCTGCTGGTGATCAGCGCACGCGGCACTTCCGCCAACATCATCAAAGCAATAAGCGCCGCGCAGGAACGCGGCCTGCACATCATCGCCATGACCGGTGGCGATGGCGGCAAAGTCGTTGAGACCCTGGGGGAGCAAGATATACACATTGGAGTACCGCACGACAGCGCCTCCAGAATTCAGGAGGCTTTTGTCCTGATATTGCATTGCCTGTGCGATGCCATCGATTGTCTTTTACTAGGAGTTAACGAATGAACAAGCCCCATCTGTCCTCAAGTGCCAAACTGATAGCTGCTGTCCTGCTTTCCATGCAACTGGCGGCCTGTGTCCCGGTCGTTGCCGGCGGCGCCGTTGCCGGCGGGGTCATGGCCGCTGATCGCCGCACCAGCGGCATCTATATCGAGGATCAGGCAATCGAACTAAAAGCCAAGAAAATGATTGTCGACAATATCGGCGCTGCCAATATCAATGTCAGTGTTACCAGCTTCAACCTCAATGTACTGCTGACCGGCGAAGCCATCAGCGAAGAAATCAAGGCCAAGGCCGAGCGTGCCGCACTCAGTGTCGAAAATGTCAAAACCGTGACAAACGAACTTGCCATCAGCGAGAAAAGCGGACTGGGCACCAGCGCAAGCGACACCTATATCACCTCCAAGGTCAAATCCATGATGCTCAAGGAAAACCGCTTCCCGGCCAATTATGTCAAGGTCGTCACCGAGAACTCCATCGTTTACCTGATGGGCATGGTGACCAGGGAAGAAGCCGAGGATGCAGTCGATATCGCGCGCAGTGTTCGCGGTGTGGAAAAAGTGGTGAAGGTTTTCGAATACATCAACTAGGCATGCGGCATACAACTTGCTTGGAATGTTATAATTCCTTCACTACTTTATATCAACAGGCTATATGAACACCGACACCAAAAACAGCACCAGCAATGAAATCATCATTGAAGGCTTGACCCGCGCCGGCAAGCCATTCCGCCCCAGCGACTGGGTGGATCGCATGTGTAGCACCTATGCCAGTTTCGGCCCGGACAAGAAGCTGCGCTATTCGCCTTACCTCAAACCGAAAGTGCTGAATGGCGTACGCTGTCTGGCGGTGAATCTGAAACTGAAGGATGTGAATCCGGAGGGCTATGCGCAGCTCATGCATTTCGCCGAAGAAAATCAGCTCAATGTGCTGGATGCCGCTGGTAACAGCATCCCCACGCCGAACTGAATGCCATCGAGGGGCTCCTAGCGGGTTGACCCCGCCATCAGCTCCTCGATGTACTGCCGGGTAATCAACCCGCGCCTGATCTTTACCAGCCGCCCCTGCGGATTAAAGATGTAAGTGGTCGGCAATACTGCCGCCGAGCCAATCTCACTGACAATACGCTCATTCCCCAGCACGATTGGATACGACATCAACATGTCATCCGCAAACTTCTCGACCTCTTCCAGGTTTTTGTATTCGAACACCACACCGAACACCATCAGGTCTTGATCTTTGCGGCTATCGTAGAGGTTCACCAGATCCGGCACTTCTTCCAGGCAAGGCGGGCACCAGGTTGCCCAGTAATTGACGACCACCCACTTGCCCCGATAATCAGCCAGACGATGATTGACGCCATTGAGATCGGTAAAGACAAAAGGCTTGTCCGCCTGCGCCACGGACGCAAACAGCATAGCACTCAGCAGTGTCAGTAATTTTAACAGTCGAATCAAGACATCACCCCTTGATAAGTTCGATGAAGATATCCAATTACCCGTTGCGGGGGTATACACTCAAGTCTATCGTGACAAACTACGCAAGAGTTATTAACATCTCTGCATTATGTACGGAGTAGTTTGAATGCTTCCAAATCTTACAGTTCCGGCCCTCGATGACAAACCGCTGATCAACGCAGAAACGCGCCCGCAGAAGATCCTCGATTTTCTGGCCAGGCTACCATCAGCTCCGCTGGAAGCCGCATCTGCACTGCATGACGAGATGGAGATCCTGAACCGCCAGAAAGTCTCCGCCGAGCAACGCTTCAAGGCACTGGAAATCTACCGGGAACACATCATTCATCTGGCAGACAGTCTTGCCAACACCTACTGCAATGCCTCGCTGCCACTATCAAAAGAGGCCAAAACCTACGCCGCCGCCGCTGAGTCGCTCTGGCTGGAACTCTCGTACGGCTACAAACTGGCCCTGACCGACCAACTGAATCAACTGTTCAGCCCTAGCGACAAGACTGTCGCGCTTACCATCTATCGCGCCATGGAAACGCTGCGCCAACTCTCCATGGTGTATTACGAAACCTATTTCAGTGTATCCGGCAGCATCTGGCGCGACTGGCATCAACTGTATTTCCATGCGGCACAAGAATCATTGCACGAAATTGAGCTGCAAACCGATGAGCAATCCACCAGCATCAATCTGCTGTATAAACAGATACTACTGATGTCGCTTGCCGACCCGCAACATATGGCACCGCAGGACATGGAACTGGTCGCAGACTATATCGCACGCTTTGCCAACCACACCCAACTGCAGGGACTTGGCGTTCTGGAAAACCCGGCCGGCATTTTCGTCATTGCTCTCGACTCAGACAAGCCGCCCGTACCTTACGTCAAGAATGTCGAACAAACCGACGACAGCACCGACATCCTCTTCATCACGGTCGATCTCGCACGTCTGGTGCACCAGCACCTGCAGATGCTGCAATCAGGCAACATCTCCAGAAACTCCGGACTACCCGAGGCCGTGCTGGATTCCAAATATCAGGACATGCTGGTTTACCTGATCAAACATTGGGGTGTGTCGCCCAAGCGTATTTATAAACGTTCAAACAAAAACAGTCGTTCGCAACTGGGCGTCGGCCTGATTGCCGCGCATTACTTCATCAACAACGAAAAGCATTACCAGGCACCGGAATCGGCTGAGGACTCAAGCTTGATGGAGCGCAGCCCTGTAACCAAGCCGCCGATCCAGGCCTCGAACTGGCAGGTGGTCAATGTCAGCGCCAACGGCACAGCATTAAGAAAGCTTCCTTCCGTTTCCGCCCAAGTACGAATTGGCGACCTGTTGAGCATCCGGAGTGATGCTGAAAAGAACTGGTCGGTTGCAGTTTTACGCTGGGCGACCAACGGCGATCAGGACCACCTCGATATCGGGACGCAACAAATCTCACCCAGCGCCAAGGCGGCCGGCGCACGTGTCGTCAACAGCGGCATATACGAGCCAGTCCTTATATTACCGGCCATGTCCGCCATTAATCAGCCAGCCTCCATCATCACGCGATGCGGCATGTATGCACCGGCGCGCGTTCTCGAACTGGACGAGAATGGCAATATTTCCCGCATCATGATCACCAAACTGGTAGAACGCACCAGAAGTTTTGAGCGTTTTCAGTTCAGCGTACTCTAGCTACCATCAAGTGACTGATTCAACTTGCACTGTTAGCGGACTTCACCCCATATCGTGAAACTTGAGCTTTGTACTATATGAAGCTTCACTCAAAGCACATTTTTCGCTAGGATAGCGAAATAGTAATTTCCACCACCTAAATTCCGTATCAATTTCACAGAGGTTCACATGAGCGAACATATTACCCACGTCAGCGATGACGCTTTCGAACAGGAAGTCCTGCAATCACAAATCCCGGTTCTGGTTGACTACTGGGCAGAGTGGTGCGGTCCCTGCAAAATGATTGCCCCCATCCTTGATGAGATTTCCAAGGAATACGCAGGTCGCCTGAAAGTCGCCAAGCTGAATATCGACGAGAACCAGAACACGCCGCCAAAATATGGCATTCGTGGTATCCCGACCCTGATGCTGTTCAAAAACGGCAACGTCGAAGCCACCAAGGTTGGCGCTCTGTCCAAATCACAACTGACCGCATTCATTGACAGCAATATCTAATCAAGTTACTGTTTGACCTGATTCTTTCGTTTTCGCAGAACCAATAACAAAACAAGGAATCAGGTACTAAGTCTTCCAGCCCTTCCCTTTCCCGATGCAGTTTCGATTTTCAGCGAGCTTTTCCCTATGCATTTATCTGATTTAAAGCACCTTCCCGTGACCGAACTGGTTGAAATGGCGATTTCCAACGAAATCGAAAATGCCAGCCGTATGCGCAAACAGGATCTCATCTTTGCGCTGCTCAAGAACAAGGCAAAAAAAGGTGACAGCATCTTCGGCGACGGAACGCTGGAAGTACTGCAGGACGGCTTCGGATTCCTGCGCTCGCCCGACACTTCTTATCTGGCCGGCCCTGATGACATCTATGTATCGCCCTCCCAGATCAGACGATTCAATCTGCATACCGGGGACAGCATACAGGGCGAAATCAGGACCCCGAAAGAAGGCGAACGTTATTTTGCCCTGGTCAAGGTCGACAGCGTCAACGGCGAACTGCCGGAAAACACCAAGCACAAGATCCTGTTTGAAAACCTGACACCTCTTTTCCCTACCGAACCGCTCATCCTCGAACGTGACATCAAGGGTGAAGAAAACATCACCGGCCGCGTCATCGACATGATTGCCCCTATCGGCAAAGGCCAGCGCGGCCTACTGGTAGCCAGCCCGAAAAGCGGCAAGACGGTCATGATGCAACACATCGCGCATGCCATCACTTCCAACCATCCGGACGTCGTGCTGATCGTGCTATTGATCGACGAACGTCCTGAGGAAGTAACGGAAATGACCCGCTCGGTGAAAGGCGAAGTTGTCGCCTCCACCTTCGACGAACCTGCCACACGCCACGTACAGGTCGCAGAAATGGTACTGGAAAAGGCCAAACGCCTGGTTGAGCATAAAAAGGACGTCGTCATCCTGCTTGACTCCATCACCCGTCTGGCACGTGCATACAACACCGTGGTGCCCGCTTCCGGCAAAGTGCTGACCGGCGGTGTCGACGCCAACGCCCTGCAACGCCCGAAACGCTTCTTCGGCGCTGCGCGCAACATCGAGGAAGGCGGTTCACTAACCATCATCGCCACTGCGCTGGTAGATACCGGTTCGCGTATGGATGATGTCATTTACGAAGAATTCAAGGGCACCGGCAACATGGAAATCCATCTTGACCGCCGCATGGCCGAGAAGCGCATCTACCCGGCCATCAACGTCAACAAGTCGGGCACTCGCCGCGAAGAACTGCTGATTCCGAAGGACATCCTGCAAAAGATCTGGGTGCTGCGCAAACTGTTGTATCCGATGGATGACCTCGAAGCGATGGAATTCCTGCTGGACAAGATCAAATCGACCAAGAACAACGCCGAGTTCTTCGACGCCATGCGACGCGGTTAATCAGTCACGGCTTCGAGATCGAGGCCGGACTCCCGCACCGGCGCTTACGCGTACCGCGGCCGGCCTGAGCAAGCTTGGAGATAAAGCAGGATTTCTGCAATTAGCAGCATTGAAATACATCACCAACATTAATTAGTTGTTGAAAAACTCGTTCATTTCATTGATAATCACGGGTTTTCTGCGACAGCATTTGAAAGAGACATCAGCATGAAGGCCGATATCCATCCGAATTACCCTGAAGTAAACGTAACTTG
>PHCM01000076.1 GCA_002842255.1 Betaproteobacteria bacterium HGW-Betaproteobacteria-2
CGCTTCCTCCAGAGCAGCCTGCATGTAATGCTGGTCGTCGTGTATTTCGGCGGGCATGGGGCTATACATTGAGGATTATTTCGCCCAGGGATCGCTTTGGCACATGATGGATGTCGCCGGCATCGCGCCAGTATTTGATATCGCCCATGGATGAAACAGGGTCGATGATGACTTTTTCTTTCAGCGGTAGTGCCATGGCTGCCTCCAGGGGAAATTATTTTCGGCTTATGACCGCATGCTGTATATAACATACAGGTGTCGGCGGCCCGTTTCAAATAAAAACGGGACAACCGGGCAGCGCTCATGAACTACATGTATTTCGGTTCCTTGTAGGAATACATGTCGTGCACATGGCCTTCAAGCTGCGCTGACGGGGATCTGAGTTCGAAGCGCAGTTCTCCTTCGTAGAGCTTTTTATGCAGAGTGGTGACGTCGCGGGTTCCCATGTCCTGGAAGGAATGCTTGAGTCCCTGGATCAGGTAGGGAACATAGTCGGAAAGGGATCCCTTGTCCACTACGGATCCCGAGACGCCCTGGGCAACCATGATCTTTGCATCCTCGGCGAAATAGCGCTTGGAGCCGCCCGCCTCAAGTGCCTCCATGGAGGCCATGCCGCGGTAGCGCTTCAGCCTGACACCGTTTTCATAGAAGTATTCGCCCGGCGCTTCATGGGTTCCGGCGAACATTGATCCCATCATGACCATTGACGCTCCCAGGGCGGGATGTTGGCCTCCTGCAACAGATGCTTCAGGGTACGAGTCGGTCTTGACGCATCAGGTTTGAACCGCTCGCCACCTTCACGGCTGGCTATCCTCAGTTTTTCGACGCCCAGCCGGGCACAAGCCAGGCCTGCGCCCGTTCTTTTCTCAAAGGTCAAAAAGCTGCCATCCGGCAGTTCCAGTTGTGGCTGACCCGACCAAAGCAGCGAAAAAGGCGCACTACTGCAACGGAAATCGATATAAACGGCGTCACGATAACGCTTCAAATGCGCATCAGCGCCGAGTTTGATGCTGATGGCAGCATCTTCCCGCGCGCACAGTAACTGATCGAGCATCTCTGCCAACCGGGCCGCACTGGGCATCTCCAGCTGGTTTAGCGATAGCCACCAGCGCAACAGATTGCGGGCACGCGGCAATGCCAGTTTGTGCAGACAATCGAGTGGCAGCCTCTGCCTGATCTCCGACGCGGACAAGCCGGTGCAGGCTGCGTCGATCTGCGCCAGATCGTCCAGCAGGACAGCGCTCTCCGCCATATGGCCAGCAGTTCTGGCCAGGACTTTGCTGGCACTTTTGAATCGGGCTTGAATCAGCGGCATGACTTCATGCCTCAGGTAATTGCGGTCATAACGCCGATCCAGATTGCTCTCGTCCTCGATCCAGTCCAGACCGTGGGCGGTGGCATATTGCAACAACTCCCCGCGCGAGATATCAAGCAGCGGACGCAACAAACGACGTTCCGGATCCACCATGGCCATGGCAGCAAGCCCCTTGACGCCTGCGCCTCGCAGCAATTGCAGCAGCAGGGTTTCGGCCTGATCATCCTGATGGTGCGCCAGCACAATGAAGTCTGCTTCAGATTCAAACAAAGCCTGATAGCGGGCATGGCGGGCAGCGGCCTCGATGCCGGTACCCTTGTCCACTGCCACATCAACACGCACGACACGCAACGGGACATCAAGTGCGGCGCAGGTTTTCTCGCAGAACTGCACCCAGTCATCAGCATTCGGACTCAGGCCGTGGTGAACGTGCAAGGCTCGAAAATCAAAACCAAGACCACTGCGCAACCGAACCAGCAGATGCAGGAGGACGCAGGAATCCAGGCCGCCGCTATAGGCCAGCAACAACTGCTGACCCGGCTGGATGATTTTGCCTAGTTGGGCAGTCAGCCCGGTGACAAGCTGACTGCTATCGGAAGCTGCAGCCGATGTTCCGGCTGCGCGTTTTTTGACGGGGTGGCGCTGATCAGACAAACCAGGATTCAGCCCAGAGACACATTACTTGGCGGCAGCTTCTTTAAACTTGCCGTAACTCATGAGTTTGTCGACACGCGCTTCAAGCAGATGCGGGATGGATTTCACCTGCAAGCGTGCAAGCTCATCGACCAAAGCCCGGCGCAGAGTTTGCATCATCGCTTCAGGATCGCGGTGCGCTCCGCCCATCGGCTCGGTAACCACACGGTCGACCAGCCCCATGGCTTTCAGACGGCTGGAAGTAATGCCCAGCGTTTCGGCAGCCACCGAAGCCTGCTCGGCGCTTTTCCACAGAATCGAAGCGCAACCCTCAGGCGAGATGACGGAATACGTCGCATACTGCAACATGATCAGATGGTCGACCACGCCCAGCGCCAGTGCGCCGCCGGAACCGCCCTCGCCGATGATGACGCCGATAATCGGTGTTTTCAGTTCAGCCATCACATACAGATTGCGGGCAATGGCTTCGGACTGACCGCGTTCTTCCGCGCCGATACCGGGATAGGCGCCCGGGGTATCGATCAGCGTGATGATGGGCAGACCGAACTTCTCTGCCAGCCGGTACAGGCGCAAGGCCTTGCGGTAGCCTTCCGGTCTTGGCATGCCGAAATTGCGGTACTGACGTTCCTTGACGTCGCGCCCCTTTTGATGACCGATCACCATCACCGGCTGGCCTTCGAATCTGGCCATGCCGCCGACAATCGCCGGGTCGTCGGCATAGGCACGATCTCCGTGCAATTCCTCGAAATCGGTAAACAGTCCGTTGATGTAATCCAGGGTGTAAGGACGCTGCGGATGCCGTGCAACCTGGGAAATCTGCCAGGCCGTGAGCTTGCTGTAGATATCCTTGGTCATCGACTGATTCTTCTCCTGCAGCCGATTGATCTCCTCGGAAATATCGACGGCGGAATCTTCCTGCATATAACGCAGCTCTTCAATCTTCGCCTCTAGCTCGGCGATCGGTTGTTCAAACTCCAGAAAACTGGTTTTCATAGCGGTACCTTGTATTGCGTATGTCTCGAATTATAGTGGATTCATGCCCGCCCCTGTTAACTCAAAATGGACAGAATCCTGTGGTCACAACATTCAGTTATAAAGCACCCTGACATTATCATCGCTCAACCAGCGGCGCAGACCGGCGAGCAGTTCATCTTGCAGTTCGACACGCCAGGAATCACCCAGCATCAGCTCGACACGCGCGCCATCATTATGATATTCGACCTTGACCATGCAGCCTCTGCGCTCATCCGACGGTTCGCGTCGGCAGTAAGGTGCCAGCAGCTCTTTCAGCTTGCGCGCATCAGACTGGCCGTTACATGAGATCTTCAACATGCTGGCATGCGCGCTTCTCGCCGACGCAAGATCATGGAGCTTGCGGGCATTGACCCGGATGCCACCACTGAAGTCATCATTGCTGACGCGCCCTTCAACGACCAGCAGCATGTCTTCCTTCACCAGATGTGCATTCTGGTTGAGCAATTCGTTGCCGATGACGATCTCGATACGGGCGGTAGTATCGTCCAGTGTCACTATCGCCATCTTGCCGCGACTGGTCATGCGGATACGGATACCGGTGACGACACCTGCCAGCAACTGCGGCTGATCCTTGGGCGCCAGTGTTGCCAGGCTGCCCCGGACAAAACTCGCCAGTTCCTTCTGATACCCCAGGTAGGGATGGCCGCTGAGATAGAAACCCAACGCCATTTTCTCCTGCTGCAAGCGTTCCGCATCACTCCACTCATCGATCTCCGGCAGTACATGAGCGACGCTGTCCGAAAGCGCCCCGAACAGGCTATCCTGCCCACTGGCTGCACCACTCTGCTCGGCCGCACTGATGGCAAGACTGACGCCCGCCAGCAAGGCCGCCCGATTTGGCTGCAGTTTGTCAAAGGCGCCGGCGCGAATCAGCGACTCGATCACGCGGCGATTGACCTTGCGCAGGTCCAGGCGCTGACAGAAATCGAACAGATCCTTGAACGGACCATCCTCCTGCCTTGCTGCCAATATCACTTCAATAGCCGCGAGACCAGTACCCTTGATCGCACCCAGGCCATAAAGTATCTGCTTGTCATTGACCGGCTGGAAACGATATTCACTCTGATTGATATCCGGCGGCAGCACCTCGACACCGTTCTGCAAACAGTCATCATGGAAAATATGCACGCTGTCGGTGTTGTTCATGTCGGCAGACATGGAGGCCGCAAGGAAAGCCGCAGGGTAATGGGCCTTCAGGTAGGCGGTGTGGTAAGCCACCAGTGCATATGCAGCCGCATGCGATTTGTTGAAGCCGTAGCTGGCGAACTTCTCCATCAGGTCGAATACTTCCTCCGCCTGACGGGCCGGCGTGCCGTTCTTCACAGCGCCTTCGACAAAGATGGCACGCTGTTGCGCCATTTCCTCGGCCTTTTTCTTACCCATGGCTCGACGCAACAAGTCGGCACCGCCCAAGCTGTAACCAGCAACCACCTGGGCGATCTGCATGACCTGTTCCTGATAGACCATGATGCCGTAGGTTTCCTTCAGCACCGATTCGGTCGCCGGGTGCGGATATTCGACCCGTTGCTGGCCGTGTTTGCGCCGACAGAAATCAGGAATCAGGTCCATCGGGCCCGGACGATACAGCGCGACCAGCGCGATGATGTCCTCGAAGACATCCGGCTTGGCCTGCTTCAGCATATCCTTCATACCGCGCGATTCCAGCTGGAACACGGCCGTGGTATTCGCCGCCTTCAACAACTCGAACGTAGGCTTGTCGTCGAGCGGCATGGTTTCAAACGATAGCGGTGGTAGCCCTTGCGCGGCACGCTGCCGGTTGGCATTGACCAGCGCCATATCGAGAATCGTCAGTGTACGTAGGCCGAGAAAGTCGAACTTGACCAGGCCGACTGCCTCGACATCGTCCTTGTCATACTGACTGACCAGACTCTCACCACCAGGTTGACAATAGATGGGGGAGAAATCGGAGATCTTGCCGGGCGAGATCAGCACACCGCCGGCATGCATGCCGATATTACGCGTCAAGCCTTCCAGCCGGAGCGCCAGCTCCATCAGTTCCCTGACCTCTTCTTCCTGCTCGAAACGTTCCTGCAGTTGCGGCTCTTTCTCCATTGCCTTGGGCAGCGTGATCCCTAGTTCGTTGGGTATCAGCTTGGCAATGCCATCAACAAAATTGAAAGGCAGGTCCAGTACACGCCCCACGTCCCGGATCACAGCCTTGGCCGCCATGGTACCGAAAGTGGCAATCTGTGAAACAGCATCCAGGCCATACTTGTGTTTCACATAGTCGATGACGCGGTCGCGCCCTTCCTGACAGAAGTCGATATCGAAGTCGGGCATCGAGACGCGTTCCGGATTAAGGAAACGTTCGAACAACAAGGCGTAACGCAGGGGATCCAGATCGGTGATGCCGAGGCTGTAAGCAACGACGGACCCGGCACCGGAACCGCGACCAGGGCCGACTGGAACACCATTGTTCTTGGCCCAGTTGATGAAGTCCGCCACGATCAGGAAATAGCCGGGGAAGCCCATCTGAATGATGATGCCGACCTCGAATTGCAGACGTTGCAGGTATTCCGGACGCCTCTCATCGCGCACAGCAGGATCGGGATACAGCACTTCAAGGCGCCGCTCCAATCCCGCACGCGCCTGCGCGCCGAGGTATTCATCCAGGCTTTCGTTGTTGGGAGTCGGAAATTGCGGCAGATAGTTCTTGCCCAGCGTCAGTGCCAGATTGCAGCGCTTGGCGATTTCAACACTGTTGGCCAGCGCCGAAGGAATATCGGCAAACAACTCAGCCATCTGCACCTGCGTCTTGAAATGCTGATCCTGCGTGAAATGCTGCGGGCGTCGTTTGTCAGCCAGCACATATCCTTCTGAAATGCATACCCGTGCTTCATGTGCCTTGAAACTGTCGGGCTCGATGAACTGAATCGGGTGTGTCGCCACCACGGGCATCTGCAATTCGGCCGCCAAGCCCATGGCGCGATTCACATAGATATCCTGTTGCGCATGGCCGCAACGCTGCAATTCGATATAGAACCGGTCGGGGAACAAGCTGGCCCAGTCTTCGGCAAGTTGGCGAGCCAACGGCAGATTGGATTGCAGCAAGGCCTGCCCGACATCACCGGCCATGGCGCCAGACAACAGGATCAGGCCGTCAGTACCAGTCTCCTGCAGCCATTCACGCTTGATTTCCGCGCGACCTCTGTGCTGGTTCTGCAGATAAGCCTGCGTCAGCAGCTGACACAGTTTCAGATAGCCGGATTGCGACTGGCACAACAGCAGGATTCGGAAGGGTTGGTCACGATTGGCCGTGTTCTCCAGCCACAGATCGCTGCCGATAATCGCCTTGATTCCGCTGCCACGCGCAGCCTTGTAGAACTTGATGGCGCCAAAAAGGTTGCCGAGATCCGTCAATGCCAGTGCAGGCATATGATCGGCAGCAGCGCGCTCGACGTACTCATCGATACGCACAGTGCCATCCACAATGGAATACTCACTGTGGCAACGCAAATGGATGAAGGAAGGCTGATGCATATAGCGTAATTTTACCTGATTAGCGCTTGCTGTTCGCCGCTTACAGATAAGGATTTTTACCATTTCAAATCAGGGCACGGTTCATGCCCTGATTTGAATGTTAGACAGTGACGGCAGCCTGACCGAGTTGGGTATTGATTTCAGCCAGCAGGTCATCATCCTGCACCGGTTTACCCAGGAACGCATTAACGCCGATCTCCTTGGCATGGCTCTGGTGTTTTTCGGCCGTACGTGAGCTGATCATGATGATCGGAATCCCTGCCGTATCGGCATCGCCGCGTACGTTGCGGGCGAATTCGAAGCCATCCATGCGCGGCATCTCAATATCGAGCAGAATGATATCCGGCCTGGTTTCCTGCAACAGTTGCAGGGCATCCATGCCATCCTTGGCCGTCACCACCTGATAGCCTTCGCGTTCCAGCGTACGGCCCAGAACCTTGCGCATGGTCAGCGAGTCGTCCACCACCATGACGGTTGGCTTGGTAGTGTCTGCAGTTTCCGCTTCCAGCGCCCGGGCATGGCTGACCACGATGACTTCGCGATTGGCCATCTGCACCGGATTGACGATCAGAACGATCTTGCCGTCACCCAT
>PHCM01000077.1 GCA_002842255.1 Betaproteobacteria bacterium HGW-Betaproteobacteria-2
TTTCTCCTCAAGGCATGTCGCCTACGGAGATGCTGGATGTCTTGCTGGGACAGAATTTTGGTGTCGAGTATCAGCCCATCGTTTCAGTGCAGGCAGGAGAGGTGGCGGGCTATCAGGCATCAGCCAGATTCTGGACCAGGGATATGCGTCCTCTGGATACCAATCT
Source organism: Betaproteobacteria bacterium HGW-Betaproteobacteria-2 (assembly GCA_002842255.1). GTDB lineage: Bacteria > Pseudomonadota > Gammaproteobacteria > Burkholderiales > Methylophilaceae > UBA6140. Next base: position 167 of record PHCM01000077.1, read on the forward strand.
GATGTTCGCCCACTTGCATCAGAATCCTTTGCTTTTGTTCTATACCGAATTGCAGATGAAGAAGCTGCAGATCGATCGTTTCCCGTTCGGGCAGCATGCTGCCAACTGGTTGATGCTGGACCTGGATATCGACAGCTTTATGGAGGCGGATCAAAGCCTCAATAATCCTTTCATTGACTTGTTCAAATTGCATTCCTGGTCGGAACGGGAACTGGTCATCAACCTTGTCGAAAATCATCATACGGCCGATGCATACCGTTCCCAGCGTGTCATTGAGTTGTTGCAGCAAAACGGAATCGCGGTTGCAATGGAAGATGCGGGTGTGCGCTGGGGCATGTTTTCACTGAGCGCGTTTTTGGATGCCAGCATCATCAAATTCAACGGCATGGAGCTGCAGCGCCTGAATGAGTCCGCCGCAGAGGCAACGGTAGATTGGCTGGTCAGTGCGGCGAGAAGAATCGGTGTGCAGACCATCATGTCGGGCGTTTCCGACTGCCAGCAGTTCGAGTGGGCAAAACGGCTTGGGGTCGATTGTGTTCAGGGCCGTTTGTTCAATCGCCAGAATGTGGCAATTCGTTGAGAAGTAAAGGATTGAATCAATCCTTCATGCGGCAGAAAATATGAACTATGCGCATTCCTGCACATACATAAATAGTTGGACTACACTAACCATGCCGTTAACCACAAAAGGAGAAATTCATGGCTAAAGATAAGAAAGCAGATGCAGTAAGCAGCTCTCCGGTAATCAAGGCCCTGAATACGATATTGGAAATGGAGCTGGCTGGGGTTGTGCGCTACACCCATTATTCCCTCATGATTTATGGCTACAACAGAATACCTATCGTCTCCTGGCTGCGTGGTCAGGCGACGGAATCACTCGATCATGCGAACAAGGCCGGTGAGTTGATCACGCATCTTGGCGGGCATCCTTCCCTTGCGATCGGGCCTCTGCTGGAAACGCATAATCATGATATCGGCGATATTCTGCGTGAATCACTTGAACATGAAACGGCAGCACTGAATGCCTACAGGAAGTTGCTGAAGCTGGTGGAAGGGAATTCCGTGATGCTTGAGGAATATGCGCGTGAAATGATCTATACGGAAGAATTGCACCTGGGTGAAGTGGACAAGATGTTGCGTAAACCAGGCGACGTAGCGAAATTCAACAGTTAACCAAAATCAGGAGCGGAAATTTCCGCTCCTGACAAATTCTCAGGGTGATAGGCAACCCTTCAGTCTTCCTGCAGCGTTCCGCCTAAGTTGGCTATCTATGCTCGTCAATCGATATCCGTGATGCGGCGTGCGCCATCAAACCGTTTCGACCAGTAGGCGTCATTCATATCGACGACGCGAATCCCCCCGCCCGAGCTTGGCGCATGGATAAAACGATTGTTCCCCAGATAGATACCGACATGCGAAAAGGCGCTTTTCATGGTGTTGTAGAACACCAGATCGCCCGGCTGCAATTGATCGGGTGCAATGATATTGCCTATCTGGCTGATGGCGCGTGCATTGTGCGGCAATGAGATGTTGGCAGCCTCTCTGAAGACATAGCGGACAAAGCCACTGCAATCAAACCCGGTTTCCGGCGAGGTGCCGCCATACCGATAGCGGACGCCTTTCAAGCTAAGCGCGTTGAGCAGTACTTCCTGCACCGTGCTCTGCCAACTCGGCTGGATTTCATACTGTGTTTCGTGCGTGGTGGGTTGACGCGTGCTGGGCTGAATAGTGTCGAACAGGCCCTTGGCCCCGGCCGGGGAGGCCGTCAGCAGAAGCAGAACCGTGAACCACAGTTGGAAAGTTCGCATGGGAAGATTCTAGAAGTGAATGCCGGTGTTTGTAAAGTGTGGCGTCTTGTCTTTTGTGGTCAGCAGGGTTTTAAATGCCGGTGAAAATTGATAGTGTAGAATCTCTGTCTAGTGTCGAGCGCGAATGTACCTGAGTGAGTTGACCAAAGGGATGATGCCATGACTGATCGTAAACCTGCGGGCATGTATCAACTGCAGACAAGTGCGGGTAATCTGGATAATTGTCGGAGAACGCCTGCGTCCCAACCGAAGCGTCATCATGAAGCGGAAACCTATGCGGAATATGCAGATCAATCTTGTATGGCTTCGCGGCAGCGCTTCAAGTTGATTACGCAGGGATTGCGCGAGCGCATTCTGCATTCCGCGACAAGTTCGAAAAGTGTAGTGCGAAGCTCTATTCGGGAGATAGGTGCGCAGGTAGGCCTGGCAGCCAGCAGAAAACTGTTCAGGCTCGCAGAGCGCATAGAGCGGAAAGCCGTTGCCATCCGTGCCAAATCGTCCTGATTCCTCAATCCGGATTCATTAATCTGAAACGAATGATAAAAACAACATGATCCGTCAAACTTTTTCTGTGATGCGCGACTTCCAGCGAATCCGTACCATAGCCGGCACCTTGATGCGCTACGGCTGGGGAGATATCGCCAGGAAACTGGGCAAGAAAAGCCTGATCGGCCGGGCAGGTAACTGGCTCAATTCGGATGTTTCCAAGGAAATATTGTTGCTGCCGATGGAAGTCCGCGCACGTCTGGCGATACAGGAACTCGGCCCGACTTTCGTCAAACTGGGGCAGGTGTTGGCCACCAGGCCTGATATCTTTCCTCCGAACTGGATAGCGGAATTCGCCAAGTTGCAGGACAAGGTGCCGGCAGTGCCGTTCGAGGAACTGCTGCCGGAACTGGAGCAGGCACTTGGAAAATCGCCATTTGACGTCTTCATGGACTTGCAGAAGGAGCCGGTTGCCGGCGCTTCGATTGCCCAGGTGCATCTGGCCAAGCTGCAGGACGGTACGCCAGTGGTGTTGAAGATACGCCGGCCCAATGTGCGTGAACGTATCGAAGCCGATCTGCGATTGTTATCGCATCTGGGTCGGCTGGTCGAATCGGAATTTGAGGCAGTGAAGCGTTTCCGTCCGGGCGAGATTATCGGCCAGTTCTCCAAATCGCTGGAACGAGAGCTGGATTTTGCGCTGGAGGGCCGCAATACCGAGCGTTTCGCGCGCAATTTCGCCGATGACGAATATATCGAATTCGCCAAGATCTACTGGGATTACACCAGCGAAAGTCTGCTGGTTATGAGCTATATCGATGGCATTCCCGGCAACGATCTCGCCACGGCGACCTACCGCGGGCTGGATCTGAAACTGCTGGGTGAGCGTGGTGCCAATGCCGTGTTGAAGATGGTGCTGATTGATGGCTTCTTCCATGCCGACCCGCATCCCGGTAATGTGTTCTATCTGCCGGATAACCGGCTGGCCATCATCGACTGCGGCATGGTGGGGCGCATCAGTATGGATCGGCGTGATGAGATTGCTGATCTGCTGGCGGCACTGGTTTCGCGGGATATCGAGACCTTGCGAGACATTCTCATCATCTGGGCGGAGAATACGGCTATCGATGAAACCAAGCTTGGCTCGGATATCGAGGAATTCATCAGTAGTTATGACAATGCACCGCTGAAGCATGTACGTTTCAGTTCATTACTGAACGATCTCACCGGCATCATGCGCGAGAACCAGCTGACCGTGCCGCCTGACCTCACCATGTTGTTCAAGGCGCTGATTACACTGGAGGGTCTGGGCCGTCAGCTGGATCCGGATTTCCAGATCGTCAATCATCTGACCCCATTCGTGAAGAAAGTCATCGTCGATCGCTATATGCCTGCCAATCTGCTGAAGCGCGGCAAGCGCGGCCTGGGGCATTTGATGAATGCCGTCACCGGCTTGCCGGGTGACGTGTCGCAGGTGCTACGTGAGGCGGCACGCGGTCGGCTCAAGCTCAATCTCGACCTGCAACGGCTCGACCATTTCGGTCATCAGCTGGATCACAGCACCAACCGCCTGACCATGGCCATGATCACTGCAGCCCTGATAGTCGGTTCGTCCATCGTCATGACGGTGGAAGGCGGTCCGACCATTTTTGGTTTGCCCGCCTTTGGTTTTGCCGGTTTCTTTCTTGCCTTCGTCATCGGCATCCTGCTCATGATCTCGGTCTGGCGCGCGGGCCGAGATTAATCGTTAACCGGCCCCAATTCGGGGCATCGTTATTTTTGCCGGCGCCCGTTTTCAGTGCGGTCGCACTTTCTTTACATCACATTCTTTTAAAAATCATATAGATAGTTTGCGGTCTGTGCTGGCATGCTGTTTGCGTAATCCATACCATGGACATGGCCAGCAGAATTCCTTTTGATGAAATGCAACCGCAGGATGATGAGGTGCGCGAAATCTATCGCGTTTACGCCGCATGGTTGAAGAGTTTCCCGCTGCAGCAACTGGAGCGGAAGCGGCAGGAAGCCGAGGTGCTGTTCCGCCGTGTTGGTATCACTTTCAACGTCTATGGCGAAACTTCCGGCAATGAGCGCCTCATTCCGTTTGATGTGATTCCGCGGCTACTTGGTTCTGCTGAGTGGCAAATGCTCTCCAACGGTGCCATACAGCGGGTCAAGGCGCTGAACATGTTCCTCGATGACATCTATCACAAGCAGGAGATCATCAAGGCCGGTATTGTGCCCGCCAGCATCCTTGCCAATGCGCAGTATCGTCCTGAAATGTACGGTGTCGACGTGCCGGGCGGTGTCTACGCTCATATCGCCGGTGTCGACCTGGTGCGTACCGGTGAATCGCAGTTCTATGTGCTGGAAGACAATCTGCGCACGCCTTCCGGCGTTTCCTACATGCTGGAAAATCGCAAGATGATGATGCGCCTTTTCCCCGAGTTGTTCCGCCGCTATTCGGTGGCGCCCATGGAGCATTATCCGCAGGTGCTGATGAACAATCTGCGAGCAGTGGCGCCGCATGGTGTACAGGATCCGGTCGTTGTACTGCTGACGCCCGGCGCCTATAACAGCGCCTACTTTGAGCATGCCTTCCTCGCCCAGCAGATGGGGGTGGAACTGGTCGAAGGGCAGGATCTCTTTGTACGTAACAATGCGGTGTACATGCGGACGACCGAAGGCCCGAAGCGGGTGGATGTCATCTACCGCCGTCTCGATGATGATTACCTCGATCCCCTGGTATTCAAGCCGGATTCCATGCTTGGTGTGCCGGGGCTGCTTTCGGTTTATCGCAACGGCGGCGTCACGCTGGCCAACGCGGTCGGTACCGGCGTGGCGGATGACAAGGCCACCTACATCCATGTGCCGGACATGATTCGTTTCTATCTGGGCGAGGAGCCGATTCTCTCCAATGTGCCTACCTACGAACTGAGCAAGCCGGATGATCTGAAGTATGTGCTGGAGCACCTGCCGGAATTGGTGGTGAAGGAAGTTCAGGGCTCGGGCGGCTACGGCATGCTGGTCGGTCCGGCCGCTACAAAAAAGGAAATCGAGGAATTCCGTCTGCGCATCCTTTCCGCGCCGGACAATTACATCGCGCAGCCGACGCTGGCGCTATCCACCTGCCCGACACTGGTGGAGCAGGGCATCGCACCGCGCCATGTCGATCTGCGGCCTTTCGTGCTTTCCGGCAAGACGGTGACACTGGTGCCGGGCGCGCTCTGTCGTGTGGCGCTGAAAGAAGGTTCACTGGTGGTCAATTCCTCACAGGGCGGCGGTACCAAGGATACCTGGGTGCTGGAAAATGCTTAGCCGTACCGCCGATCACCTCTACTGGATGGCGCGCTATATCGAGCGTGCCGAGAACATGGCACGCGTGCTGGATGTCACCTACAACATGTCGCTGGTACCCAACGCCGCCGAAAGTGAAGCTGCGCTATGGGAGCCGGCCTTGCAGATTGCCGGCAATGTTGACGATTTCGAAGCCAGTCATGACGAATATACCGCTGCCAATGTGATTCACTACCTGGCCATGGACCAGAACAATCCTTCCAGTATCTTCAGTGCCTTGCGTAGTGCACGGGAGAACGCACGTGCAGTTCGCGTCGCACTCTCGGCGGAAACCTGGGAGAACATCAACACGCTTTGGCTGGAGTTCGGTCAGTTTCAGGCGGCCGATATCACCGAGTCCGGCCTCAGTGAATTCTGCGACTGGGTAAAATCGCGTTCGCACCTGTTTCGCGGCGTCAGTTTCGGCACCATGCTGCGCGACGATGCCTTCCGTTTTGTGCGTTTGGGTACCTTTATCGAGCGGGCGGACAACACCGCTCGCCTGCTGGACGTGAAATACCATTTGCTGCTGCCGGGTGAAGAGGAAATCGGTGGCGCTGTCGATTATTACGAATGGAGCGCCGTGCTGCGTTCGGTTTCGGCATTCCAGGCCTATCAGAAGATATTCAGTGACACCATCGAACCGTGGCGCGTGGCTGAATTGCTGGTGTTGCGCGACGACATGCCGCGCTCGCTACACGCCTGTTTTGACGAGATCACGCCGATCCTGGAGCAACTTTCCGGGCGCCGCAGCAGCGAATCCAGGCGCATTGCCGGCGAGATGCATGCGCGCCTGCATTTTGGCCGCATGGATGAGATTTTCCAGGATGGACTGCATGAGTTCCTTGAGGACTTTGTCACCAGCAACAACAATCTGGGCATGGAGATACAACGTAGTTTCCTTAACGCTCCGGTCATCTGACTATGCAACTGAATATCGAACACCGCACCCACTACCGCTATTCTGACCTGGTCAATTACACCATCCAGCAGCTGCGTCTGACGCCGAGCGATGGTTTCGGCCAGCGCGTGCGGCATTGGGAAATCCGGGTCAATGGCCATCTGCATCGTTTCCAGGATGCCCACGGCAATGCGACGCATACGCTGGTGCTGGATAACCCGCATGACGAAATCTGCATTGTCGCTGCCGGCGAAGTGGAAACCGGCCTGCCTTGCGATGCCGGCCAGCAGCGCTTACCGCTTGAGGTGTACCTGAGAAAAACGGAACTGACCGGCATGGATGCGAAA
>PHCM01000078.1 GCA_002842255.1 Betaproteobacteria bacterium HGW-Betaproteobacteria-2
GGCCGGCCCGTCTGGATATCAGCACCGGCCAGAACCGCCTGGTCATGATCGCCGCACGCGGCAACATCTCCGATAGCGGCATCAGAAGCGCCCTGGGCAACAATCTGGGCAATCTGATCAGCGGCAATGCAGACTGGTTCAGTGATATCAGCATCCAGCCGCAGCAGGTAAACGTCACCATACGCTCCAGCCTGGCTGGCCTGGCGCTGGATCTACCACAGCCGATAGGCAAGACGGCAGAAGAAAAAATGCCCTTGCGTATAGAAAAACGCCAGCTATCAGCTAAACAGGACTTGATCGTCATCAGCATGGCCAACCAGATTTCGGCGCAGATATTGCGCAACGAAGTCAACGGCGTCTATCAGGTCGACCGCGGCCAGATCGGCATCAATGTCCTGCCAGAGATTCCGGCACAGCCCGGCATTGAAGTGCGCGGCAGCTTCGAACAGCTCAATCTGGACCAATGGCTGGCAGTGCTGGACAAAACCAGAGGGCCGGATACCGGCAGCAGCACAGCACCGGCATTGACGATTCAGCGCGTCAATATGGCGATCGACACGCTGGATGTCTTCGAGCGTCGTATCAATGCGCTGAAACTCGACGCAAGCAAAGCAGCCGACGGCTGGCTGATGCAGGTCCAGAGCAAGGAGATGAATGGCGACGTGCGCTGGATCAGCAAGGACAACGGCAAGGTCCTCGCCAGATTGCGCAGCCTGACGGTGCCGGGCAAGACCCCGCAAGCAACAGAGATCAAGCAGGGAAGTAAAAAGCTGGAATACCCGGACCTCGACATCGTTGCCGACAGTTTCACCTTCGGCCAGAAGGAACTGGGGCGGCTGGAACTGCGAGCCAGCGAGACAGGCAATGACTGGCAAATTGATCAGTTGAGAATCAGCAATCCGGACAGCGTACTGACTGCCAAAGGCGAATGGCACAACTGGCTGAGCGACCCCAACACGCAGATGAACGTCAACTGGGATATCAACCAGTTGGGCAACACGCTGACCCGCTTCGGCTACCCCGATATCATCAAGGACGGCACTACCCAACTCAGCGGCAAATTAAGATGGCCTGGTAGCCCGCATGAATTCAATGTCGAACAACTCTCCGGCACCATTTCCCTGGACGCGCGCAGTGGACAGATTCTAAAGATAAAGCCCGGGGTCGGTCGCCTGTTCAGCGTGCTGACCCTGCAAAACCTGCCAAGACGGCTGACTTTCGACTTCCGCGATGTATTGAGCAGCGGATTCACTTTCGACAAGATCAGCTCAACGGCTGAAATCAGTCAAGGCATCATGCGCAGTGACAACTTCCTGCTGGAAGGCCCGGTAGCCAGGATCGACATCAAGGGCGAAACCGACCTGAAAAAAGAAACTCAGAATCTCAAGGTTAAAGTGACACCTTATATCAGTGACAGTGTCTCACTGGCAGCCCTGGCTGGCGGACCAGCTGTTGCCGCCGCGGCCTTTATTGCACAAAAACTGCTGAAGGACCCGCTTAACAAGTTTGCCGCTGAGGAATATGAAATCACCGGCACCTGGGATGATCCGATAGAGCGCAATATCGAGAAAACCCCGGATGAAGCAATGCAGAAAATTCCAGGGCAGTGAGGCATACTGTACTAACACAGGCACTCTAAATTCATATCAAGCAAGAAAGATCATCATGGCAATCAAATCCAGGGGCAAACAAACCAGAACATCAAAAACCAAGGCAGCTCCCAGCATGACCAAGATCGCCGGCATACAGATGGCATCAGGACCAAATGTATCGGCCAACCTGAGTGAAGCGGAACGCCTGATCGAGATCGCGGTCAATCAGGGTGCCAAGCTGATCGCCCTGCCGGAATACTTCGCCATCATGGGTCTGAAAGATACGGACAAGGTCGCCGAGCGTGAAAAAGAGGGCAATGGCCCGATCCAGCGCTTCCTGGCCAAGACTGCGAAAAAACACGATATCTGGATCATTGCCGGATCCGTACCGCTGGAATGCGGTAGCAAGAACAAGGTGCGCAACAGCTGTCTGGTTTATGACAACAAGGGTAAACAGGTCGCGCGTTACGACAAGATCCACCTATTCGGCCTCGACCTCGGCAATGAGCATTACCGCGAGGAAGACACCATCGAACCGGGCGGTGAAGTAGTCACACTGGACACCCCTTTCGGCAAGATCGGGCTTTCCATCTGTTACGACTTGCGCTTCCCTGAACTATATCGTGCCATGGGCCCGGTCGATATCATCGTGGTGCCGGCAGCATTTACCGAAACCACCGGCAAGGCGCACTGGGAACCCTTGATCCGCGCACGCGCCATCGAGAACCTGGCTTATGTGCTGGCACCGGCCCAGGGCGGCTATCACACCTCCGGCCGCGAAACCCACGGCGACAGCATGATCGTCGATCCCTGGGGTGTCGTGCTCGATCGCCTGCCGCGTGGTTCCGGCGTTGTGGTGGCCTCGATCAACCCGGGCTATCTCGCCAGCCTGCGCAAGAGCCTGCCGGCACTGAAACACCGTAGCCTGCCATAAGGCCAGCCGGCATCATGAGCCGTGAATCATGGTTTTTCGTATTACCTATCAAAATATTAATTGTTATAGTTTTTATATATTAAACAAACTGAAGATTACTGATGAAGCCTGACACCATACCGACCAGTTCAAGCCCGGAAGCCGGTTCGCATTTCGACACTGCCACCGAGACCTTGCTCAAGCCTTCCGGACTGGATATCCCGGCATTGCAAAGCGTGCTCGGCAGCATCATGTCGCACAAGGTGGATTATGCCGACCTCTATTTCCAGTACAGCCGCTCGGAAAGCTGGGGGCTGGAAGAAGGCCAGGTCAAGTCCGGCAACTTCAATATCGACCAGGGTGTCGGCGTCCGTGCCGTCAGCGGCGAAAAGACCGCCTTCGCCTATTCGGATGACATCCACTTGCCCGCACTGGAACAGGCAGCCCAAGCTACCCGCGCCATTGCCGCATCCGGCAATGAGCAATCCGGCAAAGCCATACAGCGCATCAGCGCGCCGCAACTGTATATCCCACAGGACCCGATCGCCTCGCTCAGTGCCGATGCCAAGGTCAGGCTGCTGGAACGGCTGGAAACCTTCGCGCGCAAGGCTGATCCGCGCATCAGCCAGGTCATGGCCTCCATCGCCGGCGAATATGAAGTGGTCATGGTGGCGCGTCATGATGGCGTCATGGCGGCGGATATCCGCCCGCTGGTTCGCCTGTCGATCCAGGTCATCGCCGAGCAGGATGGCCGTCGTGAGCAAGGCTCTGCAGGCGGCGGCGGTCGATTCGATTACAGTTACTTCACCGATGACGTGCTGCAGGACTACGCACAGAAGGCCGTGCATCAAGCGCTGGTCAATCTGGATGCGCGTCCTGCCCCTGCCGGTAGCATGACAGTAGTGCTCGGTTCCGGCTGGCCCGGCATTTTGCTGCACGAAGCCATCGGCCATGGACTGGAAGGCGACTTCAACCGCAAGGGCAGCTCCGCTTTCAGCAATGCCATCGGCCAGCAGGTGGCCGCCAGGGGTGTCACTGTGGTCGATGACGGCACCATCGCCAACCGTCGCGGCTCATTGAGCGTCGACGACGAAGGCAACCCGACCCAGCGCACCGTGCTGATCGAAGATGGCATCCTGCGCGGCTACATCCAGGACAGCCTCAACGCACGCCTGATGGGCATGCCGCTGACCGGCAATGCACGGCGAGAATCCTACGCACATATCCCGATGCCGCGCATGACCAACACTTACATGCTGAACGGCACCATGGCGCCGGAAGAGATCATCAAGTCGGTGAAGAAAGGTCTTTATGCCGCCAACTTCGGTGGCGGCCAGGTCGATATCACCAGCGGCAAGTTCGTTTTCTCGGCAGCCGAAGCCTGGATGATCGAGGACGGCAAACTGACCTATCCGGTCAAGGGCGCTACGCTGATCGGCAACGGCCCGGATGTGCTGAAGCGTGTTTCCATGATCGGCAACGACATGGCGCTCGATACCGGCGTCGGCACCTGCGGCAAGGAGGGCCAGAGCGTGCCGGTAGGTGTTGGTCAGCCAACTTTACGTATTGACGGCCTCACAGTGGGTGGAACAGTTTAAGGGATTCGAGTTATTATCGTTTCTGAAAGTTATCGCTTTCATTTTAAGCAGCATAAAGTCCTATTTATCGAAAGGAACTTAGATGGCTACACCAAAAGCAACAACGGCAAAAACCACCGCCAGCAAAACGACTACCGCCGCAAAGAAACCTGCAGCGCCCAAGGCAGCAGCGACTAAAAAACCCGCAGCCCCCAAGAAACCCGCCGCTGCAAAAAAACCGGCAGCAGCGAAAAAGGCTGCGCCAAAGTCCAGCAAAGTTGGTCCGGAAGAGCGTTATCGCATGGTGGAGGTCGCCGCCTACTTCATGGCAGAACGTAACGGTTTCGCAGGCAGCCCGGTCGATTACTGGACCGCAGCCGAAATCCAGATCACCAAGTTGCTCTCCAAGTAAAACATTCTACTGAGCAGGTTACTCAGTAGAAGAGCAACCATATAGCGGGAAATCCAGCCTGTCAGCAGGCCGGCTGGATTGGGTTTACCACTATTTTCAATAGCCCTCGCCTATTGCCAGCGGCTATAATTCAGCATTCACTCATTTTTTGTCTGTTGTTTCCCCATGCAGTTTTCCATTTCCGTACCGGCTGCCGGTCAGGCCGAACGAGTTCAAAAAATAGTCGTCGGCGCAGACAGTCTCGCACTTGCCAGGCTGGCGCTCGAACTCAAGAAGGAATCAGCCAAGACGCCGCTGGCCATCATCACGTCGAGCGCCTTTGAAGCGCAGCGCCTGCTGGAAGAACTGCCCTGGTTTGAGCCAGAGTTGAAAGTGCATCTGCTGCCGGACTGGGAAACCCTGCCCTACGATCATTTCTCGCCACATCCGGACCTAATCTCCGAGCGGCTGGCGACGCTGTACCAGATCAGCCAGAACAGCTGCGATGTCATCATCGTGCCGGCCGGGACGGCACTGCTACGACTGCCGTCGCAGTCCTATCTGGCCGCACACACCTTCATGCTGAAAAAAGGCCAGAGACTGGACCTGGAAGCCCTGCGCCAGCAATGTGCTGAAGCCGGCTACCATCACGTCAGCCAGGTCATGAGTCCGGGCGAATTCAGCGTTCGCGGCGGCCTGGTCGATCTTTTCCCGATGGGCAGCGCATTGCCGTACCGGCTGGATCTGTTCGACGACGAGATCGAAACCATCCGCACCTTTGATGTCGACAACCAGCGCAGCCTCTATCCGGTACCCGATATCCGCCTGCTACCGGCGCGCGAGTTTCCGCTGGATGAGGCCGGTATCGCCCGTTTCCGCCAGAATTTCCGCGAGACGTTCGAGGGTGACCCGTCACGCAGCCGTATCTACAAGGACATCAGCAAAGGCATCGCCAGCGGCGGTATCGAATGGTATCTGCCACTGTTCTTCGACGAGACTGCGACGCTGATCGATTACCTGACCGAGCACACTGTACTCTGCCTGCATGGCGACCTTGACGCCGCCGCACAGAATTTCTGGCTGGAAGCACAATCTCGTTACCGTCTGCTGGCACACGATCCTGAACGGCCCATCCTGCACCCCGAGCGGCTGTTGATCAAGACCGAGGATTTCTTCGCTGCCACGCACCGCTATGCCAGGATCATCATGCAGCCGGAGAAGAAGACCGGCCTGCCGGAACTCGATATCGAGCGCCGCGCCGACAATCCGCTGCACAAATTGCAGGCCTTCCTGAAAAAGACCAAAAAACGCATCCTCATCGGTGCTGAAAGCCTGGGTCGGCGCGAGACCATCGCCCAACTGTTTGCTGAACATGAACTGAAACCTGCACTCTGCGATTCCTGGCAATCCTTCCTGGCCAGCGATGAGAACCTGATGCTGGGCATCACCACCCTGCATAGTGGCTTTCCCACTGCCGATTTCGTCATCATCACCGAAGCCGAACTGTATGCCGCCACCGTGCGCCAACAGCGCCGCCGCGAAAAAGAGAAAGCCCGCAGCACGGAGGGCATGCTCAAGGATCTCTCCGAGCTACGAGAGAACGATCCGGTGGTGCATGAACAGCACGGCGTCGGTCGTTACCGCGGGCTGATCAACCTCGATTTCGGCGAAGGCGAGACCGAATTCCTGCTGCTGGAATATGCCGGCGACGACAAGCTATATGTCCCTGTCTCGCAACTGTTCCTGATTTCACGTTACTCCGGCGGACCGCCGGAATCCGCACCACTGCACCGTTTGGGCAGCGGTCATTGGGAAAAGGCCAAGAAGAAAGCCCTCAAACAGATACGCGATACCGCGGCCGAACTGCTCAACCTCTATGCCCAGCGCGCCGCGCGCAAGGGCCATGCCTTCAAGCTGTCGCTGCATGATTATGAAGCCTTCGCCGACGCCTTCCCGTTTGAGGAAACGCCTGACCAGCTGTCCGCCATCGAAGCCGTCATCGATGACATGCAATCCGGCCGGCCGATGGACCGTCTGGTCTGCGGCGATGTCGGCTTCGGCAAGACCGAAGTCGCGCTGCGCGCCGCCTTCGTCGCCGTCATGGGCGGGCGTCAGGTCGCCGTGCTGGTACCGACCACCCTGCTGGCGGAACAGCATTACAACAACTTCACCGATCGCTTCGCCGAGTGGCCGATCAAGATCGCCGAGATCTCGCGCTTCCGCACCGCCAAGGAACAGAAGGAAGCACTGGAAGGGCTGGCCGATGGCAAGATCGACATCATCATCGGCACCCACCGCCTGATCCAGAAAGACGTCAAGTTCAAGAACCTGGGCCTCGCCATTCTGGACGAAGAACACCGCTTTGGCGTGCGACAGAAGGAACAGATGAAAGCGCTGCGT
>PHCM01000079.1:0-6813 GCA_002842255.1 Betaproteobacteria bacterium HGW-Betaproteobacteria-2
CATGGAGTTCAAAGGCAAAAATGTATTGCTGGTCGATGACTCCATCGTGCGCGGAACGACATCTCAGCAGATCGTGCAGATGGCCCGCGATGCTGGCGCCAACAAGGTTTATTTTGCATCTGCCGCGCCTCCGGTACGTTTCCCCAACGTCTATGGTATCGACATGCCTACGCGCAACGAATTGCTAGCTACTGGCCGCACCGACGAGGAAATCTGCAAGGAAATCGGCGCTGATGCGCTGATTTATCAGGATCTGGATGCCCTGATCAAGGCTGTGCAGCTGAGCAATCCGGATATCGAATTCTTCGACTGTTCCTGTTTCGATGGAAATTATGTGACCGGCGACATCGATGAAGCCTATCTCAATGAAATCGAATCCGCTCGCGGCGAAGGCCATAAGCACCGGAAACCGGCGAATTCGAGTACGCAGCTGGATCTGAATCTGGTTTCTGCCAAAGAGCATGAGGAAGAGCTGGCCTGACTTGACGGCAGGAGCCGCGGAGGGCTAAGATTGAAACTGCGCTGATTTGAGCGTGCTGCGAAATGTCATTTAACAGCACTAACTCAGCTTGCGGGCGCGTTATAAATTCAGCTAAAGCGAGTTAAGTAATGCGAAACCCGTTTTGGCCAAGCTGACTTTAGCAACGCTGAGCGGGTTTTTTTATGCCCGCCATTTTTGAGAACATGAATAGACAGTTTTGAAAGGTATGGCAATGAATAAACAATGGCAGCCAGAGACGCTGGGGGTAAGGGCGGGTAGTGAACATACGGAGTTCGGTGAGAATTCCGAAGCGATGTTCCTGACCTCCAGTTTCGTGTTCAAGGATGCCGCGCAGGCGGCTGCACGGTTCGGTGGGCAGGAGCCGGGCAACATATACTCCCGTTTCACCAACCCGACTGTGACCATGTTCCAGAACAAGCTGGCTGCTTTGGAAGGCGCCGAGTTCTGCGTGGCCACTGCTTCCGGCATGTCCGCAATCCTGGCATGCGTCATGGGCCTGTGTTCCGCTGGTGATCATATCGTAGCGTCGCGTAGTATCTTTGGTACGTCCGTGCAGCTGTTCAGCAATATTCTTCAGCGCTGGGGTCTGCAGACGACCTTCGTTTCACTGACCGATCCTGAGGAATGGAAGGCGGCAGTCCGTCCCAATACCAAGCTGTTCTTTGTCGAAACGCCGTCCAATCCGCTGACCGAAGTCTGCGATATTGCCGAGCTGGCCGGTATTGCCCATACAGCTGGCGCATTGCTGGTAGTCGATAACTGTTTTTGCACACCGGCGTTGCAGAAACCCCTGAGTCTGGGTGCGGATATCATCATCCACTCAGCCACCAAGTACATCGATGGGCAGGGGCGTTGCCTGGGCGGTGCCGTGCTTGGTAAAAAAGATGTGCTGGAACCTGTATATGGTTTTCTGAGAACGGCCGGTCCGAGCCTGAGTGCATTCAATGCCTGGGTCTTTCTTAAGGGGCTGGAGACCCTGCATGTGCGTATGGAGGCGCATGCGCGCAATGCCTTGGAACTCGCGCAGTGGCTGGAGCAGCAGGCTGGTGTCGGTCGGGTATATTATCCGGGCTTGGCTTCGCATCCGCAGCATGCGCTGGCGATGAGGCAGCAGAAGAGCGGTGGCGCCATCGTGTCATTCGATGTGAAGGGCGGCAAAGATGCCGCGTGGCGTCTGATCGATTCGACGCGCATGATTTCCATTACTGCCAATCTGGGTGATGCCAAGAGCACGATTACACACCCGGCGACTACCACGCACAGCCGTGTGAGCGCCGAGGCAAGGGCGGCGGCAGGTATAGGGGATGGCTTGGTGCGTATTGCCGTAGGTCTTGAGCATATTGATGATCTCAAGGCGGACCTGGCATTGCTGAGTCGCTGAAAGATTTGCGGTCTCAATCTTCGCACTTCTTGATGCCGTATGTGTCACACTTGTGATTGGATCTGATTTTTAACCAGGAAGGAGTTGGAACATGAGTGTAAAAGACGAATATGTTGAAAAACTGAAAACGCAACTGGATGAGTGGAGCGCAGATATCGATGTACTGGAGGAGCGCGCGCGCAAGCTGGATGCGGAACTTCGCGTCAAGGCTGACGAACAGCTGATTCTGTTGCGTGCCAAGCGTGACGAAGCCAGAATCAAGCTGAAGGAAATCCAGGATTCGGCCGGAGATGCCTGGCAGGAGTTGCGCAAGGGCGGTGACGAGGCATGGGCGAGCATCAAGCATGCGCTAGCTGAAGCCCGCAAGAAATTCGGCGAGTAATTGCGACTACCGCATAATTTATGAGGGAGTCATGATGAAACCACAGGTCTTGCTGGGGTTGTTGCTGGCCGTGTTGGGCGTAGCGGCGTTGGTTTATCAGGGATTCAGTTTTACCACGGAGGAAACCATCCTCCAGATCGGCGCCCTGAAGGCCACTGCGGAAGTAGAGAAGGAGATTGTCATCCCCAGTGTTGTGGCGGTCGGTTCCATCATTGCCGGTGTTCTGCTCATTGTGCTGCATGGTCGAGGCAAGTGAATGCAGCCGTCAGCTAAATACTGACCAGTGCCAACTGGATTTGGTCATCAATAAAAACGGGGCAGCTGCCCCGTTTTTGTTTTATCCGGACATGCTTTTGTCAGTCAGTGAAAGGCTGTTTTTTTCTGTACCGGAAGAGCTAGCAGAAAGTCATTGGAAGCCGCGCCGGCAAAGGCGTCAAGTCAGTTGTAATCAGGCATGATTTGACGGTCGTATCATGCTAGAATCCCTATCTTTAAGTCACCAATTAAGCCGATAGCCAATATGGAACAATTCGCAAAAGAAACCCTCCCTATCAGCCTTGAAGACGAGATGCGCAGGTCGTATCTCGATTACGCCATGAGTGTAATCGTAGGACGTGCCTTGCCTGATGTGCGTGACGGCCTGAAACCGGTACACAGGCGGGTTCTCTACGCCATGCACGAGCTCAGCAATGACTGGAATCGTGCCTACAAGAAATCGGCGCGTATTGTTGGTGACGTGATCGGTAAATATCACCCGCATGGTGATACGGCGGTCTATGACACGATTGTCCGCATGGCGCAGGACTTCTCGTTGCGCTACATGTTGGTGGACGGCCAAGGTAACTTCGGTTCGGTTGACGGCGACAATGCCGCGGCGATGCGTTACACCGAAATCCGCATGGCGCGCATCGCGCACGAGTTGCTGGCGGATATCGACAAGGAAACCGTGGATTTTGGCCCCAACTATGACGGCTCCGAACATGAGCCGCTCATCATGCCGGCACGTATCCCCAATCTGCTGATCAACGGCAGTTCCGGTATTGCGGTCGGTATGGCGACCAATATCCCGCCACATAACCTGAATGAGGTGCTGGATGCCTGTCTGCTGTTGCTGCAGAATCCGGAAACTTCGGTCGATGAACTGATAGACATCATTCCGGCACCTGACTTTCCGACTGCCGGCATCATCTACGGTACCGTGGGAGTCAAGGAAGGTTACCGTACCGGCCGCGGTCGTGTGGTCATGCGCGGCCGTACGCATTTCGAGGATATCGGCAAGGGTGATCGCCAGGCAATCATCATTGATGAACTGCCGTATCAGGTCAACAAGAAGACGCTGATCGAAAAGATCGCGGAGTTGGTCAACGAGAAGAAGATCGAGGGCATCTCCGACCTGCGCGATGAATCTGATAAATCCGGCATGCGCGTGGTGATTGAGTTGAAGCGTGGCGAAGTGCCCGAGGTCATTCTCAATAATCTGTACAAGCAGACCCAGTTGCAGGACACCTTCGGCATGAACATGGTTGCGCTGCTGGATGGCCAGCCGCGCCTGCTGAATTTGAAGCAGATGCTGGAAGCCTTCCTGCGTCATCGTCGTGAAGTCGTCACACGCCGTACGGTATTCGAGTTGCGCAAGGCCCGCGAACGCGGTCACGTGCTGGAAGGCCTGGCGGTGGCTTTGGCCAATGTGGACGAGATGATCGCCCTGATCAAGGCGGCGCCTACGCCACCTGATGCCAAGCGTGAATTGATGTCACGTACCTGGACCTCACCAGTGGTGGAGGAGATGCTGAAACGTGCTGCTTCCGATGCCTCGCGTCCTGAAGGCCTGTCTGTCGACTTCGGTCTGACTCCCAAGGGCTATCGCTTGTCCGATGTGCAAGCTCAGGAAATCCTGCAGATGCGTCTGCAACGCCTGACCGGACTTGAGCAGGACAAGATCGTCAATGAATACAAGGAAGTGATGGACGTTATCACTGATTTGCTGGACATCCTGGCCAGAGCCGAAAGAGTGACGGAAATCATCGTGCAGGAGCTTTCCGCCATCCGTCAGCAGTTCGGCGACAAGCGCCGTAGCGAGATCGTGCAGAATACGCAGGATCTTTCACTGGAAGACCTGATCACGCCGCAGGACGTCGTTGTCACGCTGTCACACACCGGTTACGTCAAATCCCAGCCGCTGGATGAATATCGTGCCCAACGTCGCGGCGGCCGCGGCAAACAGGCGGCAGGCACCAAGGAAGACGACTTTATCGACAAGATGTTCGTCGCCAATACGCACGACTATATTCTCTGTTTCTCCAGTCGTGGCCGCGTCTACTGGCTCAAGGTCTACGAAGTGCCGCAGGGCGGTCGTGCCAGCCGCGGCAAGCCTATCGTCAACCTGTTCCCGCTGGAAGAGGGCGAGAAGATCAATGCCATTCTCTCCGTCAAGGAGTTCGACGAAAACCGGTTCGTCTTCATGGCAACAGCGGCAGGGACGGTCAAGAAAACCTCGCTGGTCGAGTTCTCCAACCCGCGCAAGTCCGGCATCATCGCCATCAATCTGGATGAAAGCGATTTCCTCATCGGAGCAGAAATCACCAATGGCGATAACGATATCGTGCTGGTATCGGATGGCGGCAAGGCTGTCTGGTTTGATGAGGAACATGTACGCCCCATGGGTCGTGCAACCCGCGGTGTGCGCGGCATGAAACTGCCGGCCAAGCAGCAGGTGATTTCGCTGCTGATAGCACAGAATGAAGAAGAGACCCTTTTGGTAGCTACCGAGAACGGCTACGGCAAGCGCACCGTGTTGAAGGAGTTCCGCCACTCGGGCCGTGGTACCCAAGGCGTCAAGGCGATTGCAACCAGTGAGCGCAACGGCACTGTCGTCGCAGCAAGGCTGGTCAATGACGAGGATGAGATCATGCTGATCACCACTGGTGGTGTGCTGATTCGTACCCGCGTCAAGGAGATCCGTGAACTGGGTCGTGCGACACAGGGCGTGACATTGATCAATCTGGGTACCGGCGAGAAGCTCTCCGGTCTGGAAAAGATCGTGGAAACCGATGACGAGTCCGAAGCCTGATCCCATGAGCCCGGTCTACAATTTTTCTGCCGGTCCTGCTGTCCTGCCCAAGGAAGTCCTGACGCAGGCGCGTGAGGAAATGCTGGATTGGCATGGTTCCGGCATGTCGGTGATGGAGATGTCGCACCGTGGCAAGGAGTTCCTGCAGATCGCCAGCGAGGCGGAAGCGGATTTCCGCGAATTGCTGCAGATCCCTGCGAATTACAAGGTGCTGTTCCTGCAGGGCGGCGCGCATCTGCAGTTTTCCATGATTCCGCTCAATCTGCTGCGTGGCAGAAGCAAGGCAGATTATGTCAGTACCGGTATCTGGTCGGAAAAAGCCATTGCCGAGGCAGCCAGGTTCTGCGAGGTTAATGTCGCGGCATCCTCGGCTGACAGAAATTTCACCTATGCGCCCGCACAGGACGCTTGGCAGTTGAGCGCGGACGCAGCCTATGTGCATTACACCTCGAACGAGACCATAGGCGGGGTCGAGATATTCTGGACGCCGGAAACCGGTGATGTGCCGCTGGTGGCTGATATGTCCTCGCACATCCTGTCGCGTCCGATCGATGTCAGCCGTTATGGCCTGATCTATGCCGGTGCGCAGAAGAACATCGGGCCAGCCGGCCTGACCATCGTCATCGTGCGTGATGACTTAATCGGGCATGCTGCCGCAGGCACGCCAACCATGCTGGATTACAGGATTCATGCCGATAACGGCTCCATGTACAACACGCCGCCGACCTTTGCCATTTATATCGCCGGTCTGGTGTTCAAGTGGCTGAAGGCGCGTGGTGGTCTTGCTGCCATGGAAAAAACCAATATATTGAAGTCTGCATTGCTTTATGATTATCTCGACGCCTCGGATTTCTATCATTCGCCGGTCGCGGTAGAGAATCGTTCGCGCATGAACATACCGTTTACCCTCAACAAGGCCGGACTGGATGCCGACTTTCTGCAGCAGGCCGGGCAGTATGGCCTGTTGCAGTTGAAGGGGCACAAGCTGGTGGGTGGCATGCGTGCATCGCTCTACAATGCGATGCCGGTCGAGGGTGTGCAGGCCTTGTTGCAGTTTATGCAGGAGTTTGAACAGGCGAATGCCTGAAGAGCATTATGGACGATCAATTAAAAAGCCATCGTGACCGTATTGATGCGATTGATGACCAGCTGTTGAAACTGGTCAACGAGCGCGCGGAGCATGCGCGCGAGATCGGCGCGATCAAGGGTGAAGGTCCGATCTATCGCCCCGAACGCGAGGCACAGGTGCTGCGCAGATTGCTCGATAACAATCATGGTCCGTTGTCGGCGGAAGCGGTTGCAGCAATCTTCCGTAGCGTCATGTCCAATTGCCGCGCACTGGAAAAAGAACTGAGTGTCGCCTTTTTGGGTCCTTTGGGGACTTTCAGTGAAGAGGCTGCCAACAAACAGTTCGGTGGCCTGACGGCACCTGTGGAGTGTGCATCCATCGATGAGGTGTTCCGCATGGTAGAGGCGGG
>PHCM01000079.1:6841-9419 GCA_002842255.1 Betaproteobacteria bacterium HGW-Betaproteobacteria-2
CAAGGTCGATTATGGCGTCGTGCCTGTCGAGAACTCGACCGAAGGTGCCATCGGCAGAACCCTGGATCTGCTGATGATGACAAATGCCCACATCTGCGGCGAAGTGACCTTGCCGGTGCATCACAACCTGCTGAGCAAGCAGAAGGATCTGAAGCAGGTACGCAAACTGTATTCGCATGCGCAATCGCTGGCGCAATGCCATGAATGGCTGAATCAGCATCTTCAGGATGTTGAGCGTCAGGCGGTGGCCAGTAATGCCGAAGCCGCCAGATTGGCGGCAGCGGAACCGGATGCAGCAGCGATCGCCAGCCGCCGGGCAGGCGAGTTGTTCGCACTCAACTTGCTGGCCGAAAATATAGAAGATGACCCGAAGAACACGACGCGATTCCTGGTGCTGTCCAGTCATGATGTCGCACCTTCAGGCAAGGACAAGACCTCGCTGCTGATGGCGACCAGAAACGTTCCTGGTGCGATTGTCGACCTGCTGGAACCGCTTTCGCGCCATCAGGTCAGCATGACCAAACTGGAATCGCGGCCTTCCAAGGTGGGCGTCTGGGAATATGTGTTCTTTGTCGATATCGAGGGCCATCAGCTGGATGCCAATGTGGCAGCGGCCATGGCGGAACTGCAAAAGCGTGCTTCACTGCTCAAGGTGCTGGGTTCATACCCTGTCGCTGTCGTTTAGGTGTTGTTGTTCAGGCGCTGGCGGCCCGGAGTGCGACTCCCGAACCAGAGCCGATAACTGCCGGTGATATAATTAATCGACCGTAGCGGCTTAATGCCGCATTTTTATTTTTAACAAGCTGCTTAAAGGTGTTCTGTGACTGGATTGTGCGAACTTGCGCCTGATTACATTCGTGCCATTGCTCCTTATCAACCGGGCAAGCCGATATCCGACCTTGCGCGTGAGATGGGTCTCGAGCCGCATCAGATCGTCAAGCTTGCATCCAATGAGAATCCTCTGGGCGCAAGCCCCAAGGCTTATCTGGCAATGCAGGAAGCTTTGGAGGATATCGCGCGTTATCCGGATGGCAGCGGCTTTGCGCTGCGCGATGCAGTATGCACGAAATTCGGCCTCAAGCCTGAAGCCTTGATCTTCGGCAACGGTTCCAATGACATTCTGGAATTGGCCGCGCGCGCATTTCTGACGCCGGGTAGCGAGGCCATTTATTCGCAGCATGCTTTTGCTGTTTATGCGCTGGCCACCCAGGCCGTGGGTGCCAAGGGTGTGACGGTCGCCGCCCGCGATTTCGGGCACGATCTGGAAGCCATGCTGGCTGCTGTGACGCCGCAGACGCGCATGATCTTTATCGCGAATCCGAACAATCCGACTGGTACCATGTTGCAGAAAACGGTTTTGCTTGATTTTCTGCGACAGGTGCCGGAGCGGGTGCTGGTCGTGCTGGATGAAGCCTATGACGAATACATGCCGTCTGAATCAAAGTCGGAAAGCTTCAAATGGTTGGCGGAGTTCCCCAACCTGATTGTTTCCCGCACATTCTCCAAGGCTTATGGTCTGGCGGGTTTGCGTATTGGTTATGGCGTTGCATCACCCGGCGTAGCGGACATGATGAATCGCGTGCGTCAGCCGTTCAATGTCAACAGCGTGGCGCAGGCGGCTGCGGTTGCCTCATTGAACGATGATGATTTTGTCGAGCGCAGCTATGCCCTCAATCGCGCCGGCATGCTGCAATTGACACAAGGCTTCGATACACTGGGTCTGGAATTCATCCCTTCGTTCGGCAATTTTGTCAGCGTCCGTGTCGGCAATGCAGCTGATATCAATCGCGGGCTTCTGGAGCAGGGCGTGATTGTACGGCCTGTCGCCAACTACGGCATGCCGGAATATCTGCGGGTCAGTATTGGATTGTTTGATGAGAATGCCCGCTTCCTGAACGTGCTGGAAAGCATATTGAAGAACAGTAATTAAAATATAACTACATGACTGAATACGAAAAACTGGCGACAGACGATGTTCGCATCCGCGAAATCAAGGATCTGATCACGCCGCTGGAACTGCTGGACAAGCTCAAGGAGAGCACGGAATCCACACATAACATCTTGGCTGCGCGTGCAGCCATTCACCGCATCCTGCACGGCACGGATGACAGGATGCTGGTAGTGGTCGGGCCATGCTCCATCCACGATACCGAGGCCGGTCTGGAATACGCGCGCCGATTGAAGGAGGTGCGTAAGCGTCTGGCTGCGGATTTGATGATCGTCATGCGCGTCTATTTCGAGAAGCCACGTACGACCATGGGCTGGAAAGGCCTGATCAACGACCCTTTCCTTGATGGCAGTTACCGCATCAACGAAGGTCTGGAAAAGGCCCGCAAGTTTCTGCTGGACGTGAATGAGCTGGGCATGCCGGCAGCCATGGAATTCCTCGACACGATAACGCCGCAATACACCGCCGACCTGGTGAGCTGGGGCGCAATCGGTGCGCGTACGACGGAGTCGCAGGTACACCGTGAATTGTCTTCCGGGCTTTCCTGCCCGGTAGGTTTCAAGAACGGTACGGACGGTAATGTAAAGGTTGCGATTGATGCCATCAGAACGGCATCCAATCCGCATCATT
>PHCM01000080.1 GCA_002842255.1 Betaproteobacteria bacterium HGW-Betaproteobacteria-2
TGTTCTGTTTCGGTGCGCTTGGTGTTGTCATCGCCGACCTTGGCGACGCCATGGGAGATGAAGTTGACTACATCCAGACGAGTGACGCCCTGCTGATGCAGGAAGAACACGGCATGTGAATCTTTCTCGCCATAAATGGCGACCAGTACGTTGGCGCCGGTAACTTCCTTCTTGCCGGAGGACTGAACATGCAGGATGGCACGCTGAATGACGCGCTGGAAGCCGAGGGTCGGTTGCGTGTCGACTTCGTCGGTACCGTCGACGACCGGGGTGTGTTCCTCGATGTAATTGTTGAGTTCGCTACGCAGTGTGTCGAGATTGGCACCACAGGAACGCAAGACATCCGCCGCAGTCGGATTGTCGATCATGGCCAGTAAGAGATGCTCTACCGTAATTAGCTCGTGACGCTTTTGACGGGCGTCCATAAAGGCCATGTGGAGAGAGACTTCTAATTCTTGCGCTATCATTTTGGGCACCTTGGTCGTTCAACTTGGATTGCGGGGTACTGCAAACTGCACTTCATTTGGACTACATAAACCATGAAACGGTTGAATACATCAAAACTTAAGCAATTTCCATGACACATTGCAGGGGATGCTGATGCTCCTGTGCATAATTCATCACCTGATTGGTTTTGGTTTCTGCAATGCCATGCGGGTAAACCCCGCAAACGCCAGCTCCCTCTGTATGAACTTTGAGCATAATCTGCGTCGCTTGTTCACGCGATTTGTTAAAAAATCGTTGCAGCACATCCACTACAAACTCCATCGGCGTGTAATCGTCATTCAACAGGATGACTTTATACATCGACGGCGGTTTGGGCTTTGCTGTCTTCGGTTCTGATATTACGCTGTCTTGATGCTTGGTATTTGCCATATGTCAGTTCTATTTTGAGCCGAATCTGGAAAATTTCAAGTCTAAATACGGCTGCTGATTTGGCCGGGGCGGAACTGCAAGCTGCAGAAGGTTCGGTTAATGGATAATCCGGGTTCAGGGATAGATGCGGACGCTTTTGACGATCCTGTCGTGGGTTTGCAGAATTTCCAGACGGTGCGTACCAATTTTGAGACTGGTGTTGGGTTCCGGGATGTCCTCAAAATGTTCCAGTACCAATCCGTTCATGGTGCGCGGGCCATCAAGTGGGAGGTTCAGGCCGAGTTTTTTGTTGAGGTCGCGCAGATGGCTGCTGCCGTCAACGATCCAACTGCCATCCTCTTCCTGATGATAAGAGCTCATGTGCAAAGGTGATTGTGTAGTGAAGTCGCCAATAACCTCTTCCAGGATATCTTCAAGACTGATCAGGCCTTTCAGTTCGCCGTATTCATCGACGACCAGGGCAATGCGCTGCCGGTTTTCCTGGAATTGCTGCATTTGGGTGTAGAGCGGTGTGCCGGAGGGGATGAAGTAGGGTTCCGTGATGATCTCGCGCAAGGATTCCATGTCCAGCCTGCCGTCGCGCAGCTGGCTCATGGCCTTGCGCAGGTGCAGAATGCCGATGATGTCCTCGTTGGGTCCTTCCTTCACCGGCAGGCGGGTGTGGTGACTGGTGGCCAACTGCTGTAGGATGTCTTCCAGCGCATTATCGAAATTGATGGATTCGATCTGGGTGTGCGCAATCATCACGTCGTCGACAGTGATTTTTTCCAGCTCGAACAGATTGAGCAGAATGGCCCGGTGTTTTTTCGGGATATAACTGCCGGCATCCAGCACGATACTGCGCAATTCTTCCATGGAGACAGCGTGGCTGGTTTCGGCAAAATTGACCTTGATGCCGAGCAATCGCAGCAGGCCTTGCACAAACAGGTTGACGAACCAGACGACCGGGGTCGATAGCTTCAGCAAGGGGTAGAGGATGTAGCTGCAGAACAGTGCAAGCTTTTCCGAATGCGCTGCCGCAAAGACCTTGGGCGTGATCTCGCTGAACACCAGAATGGCAAAGGTGACGCTGAGCGTCGCCAGCATCAGGACCACTTCGCCTTCGCCGAACAGGTTGATGCTGATGACGGTGACCAGCGTGGCAGAAGCGGCATTGGCCAGATTGTTGCAGAGCAGGATCATGCCCAGCAGCTTGTCGGTCTTGCTCAGTAACGAGACGGCAAGACGCGCGCCGCGATGGCCATCTTTAGCCAGATGGCGCAACCGGTAGCGGTTGACGGACATCAGGCTGGTTTCGGAAACGGAGAAAAATGCAGAAATGAAGAGCAGCAAGGCGAGTGCGCCAAGCTGCATCGATATGGGAATCTGGTCCAAGTGGGTGGGTTCGGTTAAGTGACGATGCTAGTGTCGGGCGGAATGCCCTGCTTTGTCAAGGCACTCCTCCCGTATGAGTCTGAGATGACTCAGGGCAGGGCTTCTTCTTCGGTCTGTTTCTTTTCAGGTGGCACGAAGGTCTCGCGTGATACGCCAAGGAAAAGTACGATGGGGCTGGCAACCAGCACGGAAGAGTAGATGCCAAACAGGATACCGATAGTCAGCGCCAGCGAGAAATTATGCAGCACTTCGCCACCAAAGATCAGCATCGACAGCACCATTAGCTGTGTTGAGAAGTGGGTGATGATAGTGCGGGACATGGTGCGCGTAATTGCGTTGTCGATGATGTCTTTTGGTGCAGCCTTGCGCATCTTGCGGAAATTTTCGCGAATACGGTCGAATACCACGACTGATTCATTGACCGAGTAGCCCAGTACTGCCAGAACCGCAGCCAGCACGGTCAGGTTGAACTCCCACTGGAAGAAGGCAAAGAAGCCGAGGATGATGACAACGTCATGGGAGTTGGCGATCATCGCGGCCAGCGCGAATTGCCATTCGAAGCGGAAGTACAGGTACAGCATGATGCCGATACTGACCAGTAGCAAGGCCAGCGCACCATTTTCATAAAGTTCCTGTCCGACCTGCGGGCCGACGAACTCGACCCGGCTCATGACTACGGAGCTGTCGGCCTTGTACAAGGCGGCCATGACTTCTTCAGACAGCTGGGCAGTGCTCAGGCCCTCTTTCACGGGCAGACGGATCAGTACGTCGCGGCTGGTGCCGAAGTTCTGCACCGTTACATCGCTCAGGCCTACGCTCTGTACTGCGGTGCGGATCTGCTCGATATTGGCGGCTTGCGGGTAGCTGACTTCCATCATGGTGCCGCCGGTGAAATCAACGCCGAGATTCAGCCCCCTGACTGCCAGGAAATAGATGGCAAGGATAAAGGTGATGAGTGATATGGCCGTTGTCAGGCGGCCGTAGCTCATGAAGGGAATGTCTTTTTTAATCCGGAAAAATTCCATAATTTTGCTCTGTGTATTCTGGGTCGTTAACTTGATGATTAGCCGATAGACAGTTTGCCAACCTTACGGCGATAACCGTAAATCAGGTTGACCACGGCACGTGAGACCACGACGGCACTGAACATGGAAGTCAGAATGCCCAGTACGTGGACGACAGCAAAGCCCTTGACCGGGCCGGAGCCGAACATGAACAGGGCGATACCGGCTATCAGTGTAGTGACGTTGGAGTCGAGAATGGTGTCCCAGGCACGGCTGTAACCAGCCTGAATCGAGGCCTGCGGTGTGTTGCCGTTGCGCAGTTCCTCGCGGATACGCTCGTTGATCAGCACGTTGGCGTCAATCGCCATACCCAGAGTCAGGGCGACCGCTGCCAGGCCTGGCAAAGTCAGTGTTGCCTGCAACATGGAGAGGACAGCAACCAGCAGCAGCAGGTTGATGCCGAGCGCCAGCACGGAAACGGTGCCGAACAGCATGTAGTAGGCGATCATGAACACCGCAATCGCAGCGAAACCCCACAGCACGGAATGCATGCCGCGTTTGATGTTCTCCTCACCCATGCTGGGGCCGACCGTGCGTTCCTCGATGATTTCCATCGGTGCGGCCAGCGCACCGGCACGCAGCAGCAGGGCGACATCGGTGGCTTCCTTGATATTGGACATGCCGGAAATCTGCACGCGGCCGCCACCGATCTCCTCGCGGATGACAGGAGCAGTGATGACTTCGGCCTCACCCTTTTCAATCAGCAGGATGGCCATGCGTTTGCCGACGTTTTCACGGGTGACCTGTTTGAAAATGCCGGCGCCGCGACCGTCCAGCGTGACATGGACGACAGACTCGCCGGTCTGCTGGTCCAGACCGGGGCCAGCGTCAGTGATGTAATCGCCGGTCAGCACTACGCTTTTCTTGACCAGCAGTGGCTGGCCGTTACGATCGACAAAGAATTCGTCGCCGAATGGGATCTGACCCTTGGAGGCATTATCCAGAGTCACGGCATCGCTCTTCTCTTCATCCACCATGCGGATTTCCAGCGTTGCGGTACGGCCGAGAATCTCCTTGGCCTTGGCTGTGTCCTGCACGCCCGGCAGTTGCACGACGACGCGGTTGGCGCCCTGCTGCTGGATGATCGGTTCAGCGACACCCAGTTCATTGATACGGTTATGTAATGTCTGAATGTTCTGCTTGAGGGCGAAATCCTGAATACGCTTCTGGGCGACAGCGCTCAGTGAAGCGCTGAGGATAATTTCATTGCCTGCGCTGGTTTCCTTGACCGTCAGATCGGCATAATCGCGATTGATGATGCGTTCCGCCTTTTTCACCTCTTCCGCCTGATTGAAGCGAATCTGTACGGTCTGCCCTTCGCGGGAAATGCCCAGGTAGTTGATCTTGTCCTTGCGGAAAGCGCTGCGGAAGTCGCCAACATAGCGTTCGGCGGCTTGCGTCAGTGCCGAATCCATGTCCACTTCCAGCAGGAAGTGCACGCCGCCACGCAGATCCAGACCCAGGTACATGGGCAGGGCGCCTATGCTGTTGAGCCAGGCAGGTGATTGTGACAACAGGTTGAGTGCAATGATGTAGTCGTTGCCCAGCAACTGATTGAGTGCATCCTTGGCCCGAATCTGGTTGTCTGGATTTGCAAAACGCACCTTGATGCCGCTGGCATCCAGGAAAATGGCGTCATAAGCGATCTCTTCCTGTTTCAGCCCTGTCTCTACACGCTCAAGCAACTCGGTATCAATTTTCAGGTGGCTCTTGGAAGTGCTGATTTGCACTGCCGGAGATTCACCGAAAACATTGGGTAGAGAATAAATGACCGCCACGATCAGAGAGATGGCGACCAGCAGGTATTTCCATAAGGGATAACGGTTCATGATGCGACTCGTGTGGGTTCCAATTAGAACAGCAGGGCTGGAATGTTGGTGATGGATGGTGAAAGGGGCACAAACGTGCCCCGAACCTTATAACGCCTTGATTGTGCCCTTGGGCAGCAGGGTTTGCACTGCATGCTTCTGTACATGGATATTGATTTCAGGGGCGATTTCCACATCAACAAAATCATCCGTCACTTTGGTGATCTTGCCGATGATGCCGCCGGCAACTGCAACTTCATCGCCTTTTTGCAAGGCGGCGACCATGGCGCGGTGCTGTTTTGCCTGCTTCATTTGCGGACGGATCAGCATGAACCAGAACAGTACGAAAATGATGATGAGCGGAAGGAAGCTGGTCCAGTCAGGAGCGGCAGCAGCTGCATCGGCAGCAAAAGCGGAACTAATCAACACGGTAAACCTTTCTCAAATGCACTGATTACAAAATGAATGTCAGTAAAACAATCGCAAAATTCTAGCATAGACTACTGCGCTGGCGTTTGAATTCCTCGACAAAGCCGGCGAAAGTGCCTTGCTCGATGGCGTTGCGCATGCCGGCCATCAGTTCCTGGTAGTAATGCAGGTTGTGAATGGTATTCAGTCGTGCGCCCAGAATCTCACCCAGTCGGTAAAGATGATGCAGGTAGCCGCGGGTAAAATTGCGGCAGGTATAGCAGGCGCAATCGGGATCCAGCGGGCCGGTATCGCTGCGGTAGCGGGCATTCTTGATCTTGATGTCGCCATGGCGGGTGAACAGCCAGCCGTTGCGTGCGTTACGCGTCGGCATCACGCAGTCGAACATGTCGATGCCTTCTGCCACGGCGGCGACCAGGTCTTCCGGCGTGCCGACGCCCATCAGGTAGCGCGGCTTGTCTTTCGGCATTTGTGGCGCCGTGTGGGCCAGAATGCGTAGCATGTCCTCTTTCGGTTCGCCGACTGACAGACCGCCGATAGCGTAGCCATCGAAACCGATGTCGACCAGGCCGTTGAGTGAGACGTCGCGCAGGTCTTCATACATGCCGCCTTGCACGATACCGAACAAAGCGTTCGGGTTGCCCTGATGTGCTGCCTTGCTGCGGGCGGCCCAGCGCAGGCTCAGCTGCATGGACTCATTGGCCTCCAGATGCGTGGCCGGGTAGGGCGTGCACTCGTCGAAGATCATGACGATGTCGGAGTTCAGCACTTTCTGGATGCGCATGGATTCTTCCGGTGTCAGGAAGCAACTGTCACCATTGATCGGCGAGCGGAATTTCACGCCTTCTTCCGATATCTTGCGCAGGTCGCCCAGGCTCCAGACCTGGAAGCCGCCGGAGTCGGTCAGTATCGGGCCGTCCCAGCTCATGAACTGGTGCAGGCCGCCGTGTGCGGCGATGACCTCCAGCCCCGGCCGCAGCCACAGGTGGAAAGTGTTGCCAAGAATGATATGCGCGCCGATGTCGCGGATTTCATTGGGCGACAGCGATTTGACTGAGCCATAGGTGCCAACCGGCATGAAAGCCGGCGTCTGTACTTCGCCGTGGGCCAGTTTGAGTGTGCCGCGTCTGGCGGCACCATCCTGATTAATGAGGGAAAATTGCATAAGACGTACTAATAATGGAAGCCGCGATACTATCACAGACCATAAA
>PHCM01000081.1 GCA_002842255.1 Betaproteobacteria bacterium HGW-Betaproteobacteria-2
AAGATTTATCGGCGATACATTGACGATCCAGATCACCGAGAACACCAGTGCCGGCAAACAGGGCGCCGGCTCATCAAGCAGGTCTGGCAAGGTGGCGGCTTCGGTTGACCCGACAACCGGTTTGCCGGTCAATTTGCGGAACCCCATTTCGATCGGGGCGAATTCATCGCTCAGCAATGAAGAAAAAGCCGCCTCAAGCTCCAGTAATAATTTCACCGGAACCATCAGCGTGACCGTGGTGGATGTGCTGGAGAACGGTAACCTGATGGTCAGCGGCGAGAAGCAGATCGCCTTTGACCGTGGTGCGGAATTTGTCCGTTTCTCCGGCGTGGTCAACCCGGACACCATTACGCTCGGCAACAATGTGCCTTCCACCAAGGTGGCGGATGCGCGCATCGAGTATCGCACCAACTCGCAGCTTGATGCAGCCCAGGTCGTCTCGATTCTTGCCCGATTCTTCCTGAGCTTGAGCCCGCTCTAAAGGTGATACCAATGAATGTGCCACGTCAATTGACTTCAATCGCCAGTGTTTTGCTTGCCGTTGCCTTGCTCCTTGGAGCTGTCACCGCGCAGGCGGACCGTCTCAAGGATATCGCCACAATCCAGGGTGTGCGAAATAACCAGCTGATCGGCTATGGCCTGGTCGTAGGACTGGACGGTACCGGCGACCAGACCACGCAGACGCCTTTCACCGTGCAAAGCATTATCAGCATGTTGCAGCAGATGGGGGTCAACCTGCCTGTGGGCACCAATCTGCAATTGAAGAACGTGGCGGCCGTGATGGTGACCAGTGCGCTGCCGGCCTTTGCCCAGGCAGGGCAGACGCTGGATATCACGGTGTCCTCGATGGGGAATGCAAAAAGCCTGCGCGGCGGCACTTTATTGATGACGCCGCTCAAGGGTGCGGATGGTCAGGTGTATGCGATGGCACAGGGCAACCTGGTCGTTGGCGGTGTCGGTGCGTCGTCGGCCGGCACTTCGGTCCAGGTCAATCATTTGAGTGTGGGCAGGATTTCCGGCGGTGCAACAGTCGAACGCACACTGCCCAACGTGATTGCCGAAGGCAATAGCATCAACCTGGAACTGACCGACTCCAGTTTTTCAACGGCAGCCCGCGTCGTCGATGCTGTCAATCTGCAGTTTGGCCACGGCACGGCCGTTGCCCAGGATGGGCGGGTGATCCGGGTCAGAACACCCGAGCGCGTGGAAGACCGCGTGGCATTTCTCGGCCGGCTGGAATCCATCAGCATCGCACCGACGATGACCGCAGCCAAGGTCATCATGAACGCCCGCACAGGCTCGGTTGTCATGACGCAGCATGTGCGGCTCGAGAGTTGTGCCGTTTCCCACGGCAACCTGTCGGTGATCGTGAGCACCGCTCCTGTCATCAGCCAGCCGAATCCGCTGGCGGATGGCGACACGGTTGTGGTTCCCGTTTCGCAGGTTGAAATCAACAAGGAGCCGGGGCAAGTGATGCTGCTGGAAGACGGCGCAAGCCTGGCGGAAGTGGTCAAGGCATTGAATGCCATTGGTGCGACGCCGCAGGACTTGCTCGCTATTCTGCAGGCCATGAAGGCGGCGGGTTCCTTCCGTGCGGAGCTGGAAATCATCTAGGGCATGCTCATGATTAACCAGCCCGATCTCAGCAGCAAACTGGCGCTCGACAGCAACGGCCTGAACAATCTCCGGGCAGCGGCCAAGGAAAATTCGCCGGAAGCGATACGTGAAACGGCCAAGCAGTTCGAGGCGATGTTTCTCAACATGATGCTGAAAAGCATGCGCGATGCGACGCCGCAGGAAGGCATGTTCGAGAGCGACCAGACGCGTACCTATACTGCCATGCTCGACCAGCAACTAAGTCAATCCCTGGCATCCAAAGGCATGGGGCTGGCCGATGTGCTGATACGCCAGCTGACCAAGACCACCGGCACGGTTGCGCCGGATATGCCGATGAATGGCACCGGTGCACCTGAAAAACCGGATGAGGTATCGGCGATTCCAACAGCCTTGATCCAGAAAATGGCACAGTCGTTGAATGCGGCAAGCCCACGTCATGAAGCCGGGCACGCAGGTAATTTCCAGCAAAGAATGATGGGTTACGCGCAGGAAGCCAGCCTCAAGAGCGGTATCCCCGCACAGTTCATGGTAGGGCAGGCTGCGCTGGAAAGCGGTTGGGGCAAGCATGAGATCAAACATGCGGATGGCAGCCCCAGCCATAACCTGTTCGGCATCAAGGCCACGGGCAATTGGAATGGCAAGGTGGCCGAGACCATGACCACCGAATACATCAACGGCGAAAAGGTCCAGCGCGTCGAGAAATTCCGTGCCTATGACTCCTATGCCGATGCATTCAGGGACTTTGCCAATCTCATCAGCAAGAATCCGCGTTATCAGGCTGTCATGGGTAATTTGCAGCATCCGGATGGTTATGCCCATGCCATGCAGCAGGCAGGCTATGCAACGGATCCCAACTATGCGGATAAATTGATCAAGGTCATACAGCGCACCTCTGCAGCCTGATCCGGCAAGGCCGGGGCATGATTTTAGCCCGGATGTTTCATGAATTCGCGTGAAATTTTTGAAATATTCGGGTTAGCTGGGGTATCAAGTTTCGTCGGAAGCTGCCGACATAGTGATTAAATAGATTGGGCAGGATGGATCATGGCATCGAGCATACTCGACATCGGTAAGACTGCGCTGAATGCAGCACAGGTAGGCATGAGTGTTACCGGGCATAATATCGCCAACGCTTCCACTCCCGGCTACACCCGTCAGGTGGTGATACAAGGCGCAGCCCAGGCGCAGAACTTCGGCTATGGCTATGTGGGTCAGGGTACCCAGGTTCTGGCTATCCAGCGCATCTACAACGAGATTCTGAGCAGGCAATACAGCAGCAGTCTCACCAGCAGTAACGAGATGAGCACCTATGCCGCGCAAATGTCTTACATCGACAACCTGCTTTCCAATTCCAGCGCCGGCTTGTCTCCCGTCATTCAAAATTTCTTTGACAGCGTACAGACCGCATCTTCCAATCCGGGGGATCCTGCCAGCCGCCAGACCCTGCTATCGCAGGCGCAATCCCTGGCATCACGCTTTCAGGCGTTGGGTAGCCGCCTTGCCGAGATAGAAGGCAATGTGAATGCGGAGGTGAATGCCAGCGTAGGCCTGATCAACTCCTACTCGCAACAACTGCAGCAGCTCAACAAGAGTATTGAAGCGGCGCTCAACAATGGCGTGGGACCTCCCAATGACCTGATGGACCAGCGCGATCAGATCATTGCTGAACTGAGCAAGCAGATCAAGGTTGATGTCGTTGCGCAAGAGGATGGCACCTACAACGTCTTTATCGGCAATGGCCAGCCTCTGGTCGTTGGCAAGAACCGTTATACGCTCTCGACCATACGTTCCGAGAGCGACCCCAACCGCATGGAAGTCGGTTACAACGGTAACTCCGGTATTGTGGTGCTGGGCAGTCACAGTCTCTCGGGTGGCAAACTGGGTGGTCTGGTGCAGTTCCGTGAAAAATCACTGGATACCATACGCGGTCAGCTGGGCATGATTGCCGTGACGCTGGCGGAAACCTTCAACGCCCAGCACATGCAAGGCTATGACAAGTCCGGTAACGCAGGCGGGGTGTTCTTCAATGTGCCGGGGCCGGTGGTTAGCGGCAGTGTCAACAATACCGGTGATGCGGTACTCGATGTCTCGATTGACAACGCCAGCGCGCTCAACGGCAGCAACTATCGTCTTTCCTACGATGGCAGCAATTACATACTGACGCAGCAGGATACCGGCGCATTCCAGACTTTTGCCAGCATGCCGCAAACCGTCGATGGGCTGGAAATCAATATCACCAGTGGCAGCATGCAGGCGGGGGACTCATACCTGATCAAGCCCACCATCATGGCCGCCAACGGTTTCTCTGTTGCCATCAGCGATATCAACCAGATTGCGCTGGCCGAGTTGCCAACGGCGGGTAGCTCCGATAACGGCAACGCGCTCAAGCTGGCGGCTTTGCAGTCTGCGCTGACGACAGCGGGCGGCACCACCAGTTATGAAGGCGCTTACAGTCAACTGGTGAGCCTGGTGGGCAACAAGACCAATGAACTCAAGGTGATGAGCGAAGCCGAAGCCAAGATGCTGGAGGGTGCCTACAATGCCCAGCAAGCCTTCTCCGGCGTCAATCTGGATGAAGAAGCTGCCAACCTGATGCGTTACCAGCAAGCTTATCAGGCTGCGGGCAAGATGATGCAGATCGCCAGCCAGCTGTTTGAACTGTTACTGACCATAGGCCGATAGTCAGAGAGAAGGAATCAACATGCGGATAAGTAGCAATGTCATTTTTCAGAGCGGGATTTCACGCATCAGCGAACTGACCAGTTCGCAGGCGAAGCTGCAACAGCAGATATCGACCGGCAGAAAAATCCAGTCGCCTTCGGATGATCCGGTAGGCGCTTCGCGTGCGCTGCAGATCAGACAGGCCAGTGGCATCAACGATCAGCATGCCCTCAACCGCCAGTCGGCAGTCAGCAATCTTGGTGTTGAAGAAGCGACGCTGAATAATGTGACCAATTTGCTGCTCTCCGTGAAATCCTCCATGGTCGCCGCAGGTAATGGCGCCTATTCCGATACTGAACGCAGCTTCCTGGCGATGGAAATGCGCGGAGCACTCGATCAGTTGATTGGTCTGGCCAATACCAGGGATGCCGCAGGGAATTACATTTTTGCGGGCTATCAAAGCCAAACGCCGGCTTTTGCCAAAACGGCTACCGGTGCGTTGTATCAAGGCGATAATCAGCAACGACTGCTGCAAGTCGGTGCTACACGGCAAATGGAAGTGGCAGACACCGGCGCTGCGGTTTTCCAGGCAGGCGGTAATGATATTTTCCAGACGCTCAATGATTTTGCCGATCTGCTTGATGTTCCGATTACCGATGCGGCAACGGCAGCTGCCTTTTCTGCGGGATTGGTGGCAGCACAAACCAGCATCGATCAAGGTGTGGATACCGTGCTGGCGACGCGCGCCATGGTCGGCACGCGCCTGAATGAGCTGGATGCGCTAGAGGAGTTTGGCCAGGAACTGAGCCTGCAATACGCGCAATCGCTGTCGGAAGTGGAGGAGCTGGATTACGCCAAGGCGATTTCGGATATTTCCATGCAGCAAGTGATTCTGGAAGCGGCGCAGAAAACCTTTGTGAAGACGACGGGGTTGTCGCTTTTCAATTATTTCTAGGGATGTGCTGAGTCTCCTTTCAGCAATGCCACCCTTAACCGGGTGGTTTTTTTTGGCAGTTATATACTTGACAAACCATGTAGGGGAGTATGATTTAATCTATACATTAAAGGTTTTAATCATGGCAACTCCGATACCTAACCAACGGCACTTTCAAGACGAAGAAAAAGCGCGTGAATATCTAGAGGCATTACGCTGGAGCAATGGTGTTGTATGCCCTCACTGTGGAAGTGTAGGAAAGCACTACATTCTTACTGGCAAATCTCATCGCAAGGGTTTGCGTAAATGTTCTGATTGCCGCGAACAGTTCAGCGTAACCGTTGGAACTGTGTTTGAGCGCAGCAAGATCAAGCTGCATATCTGGTTAATGGCTGTTCATCTTGTATGTGCTGCAAAAAACGGCATGAGCAGTATGGAACTGCATCGCTTAATTGGTGTTACTCAGAAAACCGCATGGTTTATGTTGCACCGTATTCGTGAAGCAATGAAGCCTGAATCTGGTGGATTGATGGATAGCGGTGGCGGAACTGTTGAAGCAGATGAAACCTACTGGGGAAACACCAAGCGCAGCCAAGCAGCAAAAGGCTACAAAGGCCGTGGTTATGCACACAAGGAAAAGATTGTTTCTTTGGTGGAGCTTGGTGACAAAGTGCGCTATTTCCATGTTCAAACTGTAACGGCTAAAACTCTAAAGCCGATATTGGTGTCTCAGATAGCATTAGATGCGCACTTAATGACTGATGAATCCTCTCTTTATACGAAAGTTGGTAAAGAGTTTGCTAGCCACAATGTGGTAACTCACAGTGCTGGTGAGTATGTGCGAGGCATGAATCACACTAACACGATTGAGGGCTTTTTCAGTAGATTAAAGCGTGGTTTAATGGGCACGTATCATCATGTTGGATCGCAACATTTGGGGCGATATGTGACGGAGTTTGATTTCCGTTATAACACTCGTAAAGGCACTGATGCTGAAAGAGCGACTGCTGTTATAGGTGGGATCGGTGGCAAGCGACTGATGTACTGTCACTCATAACTGGCAGAAAGAAACTGGGCGATGCAATGGAGCATGAAAAGAAAACTAGAGAAGCGTTAACGATCCATATAGATGGTGCGCCGTCTGATGGTGGCGATGTACGCTTGTCTGTTTTTGTTAGCAAACTTGATGATTTCCGGTCGGCCCTCCAAGAAACCGATAAGTATCTTTATGGAATCAATAAAAATACTGTTGAGTTTCTAGTTTCCGATTTAACTCATAGCAGTCCATCTGCGGTTTCGATACAAATGCAGCCCAATGGTGATGTTCTGGCGCATCAAGATCAGATATTTAATTACTTATCTAGCTTGATAGCAGACATAACAAGTGGGACATACCGAGCCGCAAGTGCCAGTTATTATCTCCTTACGAAGTTAAATGAACTAACTTCTGGCGTGGGCGATAAGTTTTCTAAGATGTGGTTGAGCTATAAAAAT
>PHCM01000082.1 GCA_002842255.1 Betaproteobacteria bacterium HGW-Betaproteobacteria-2
TTGTTCAGCGCGTTGATATGTTTTTGCTGAAAGCCCGGTGTATCGACGAAGAGATACTGGGTATCTTCAGTGGTATGTATCCCCAGCAGACGATGGCGCGTAGTTTGCGCCTTGCGCGAGGTGATACTGAGCTTAAGGCCGAGAATGTGATTAAGCAGCGTGGATTTTCCGACATTCGGACGGCCGACGATGGCGATCGTGCCGCAACGAAAGTCCCCTACAGTGTTATCTTGCACTGCATTCTGCTCGGCGTTTTGCTCAATTTTTTGCTCAATTTTTCTCTTGGACATGCATGACCTTTTTGTATGCGAGTTCGGCTGCCTGCTGTTCGGCAGCGCGGCGGCTTGAGCCTTCGCCGGATGTAGTGATTTTCAGCTTGCCGATATGGCATTCGACGCGGAAAGTCTGGCAATGTGCCTCGCCTTCGGTGGCCACGAGCTTGTATTCCGGCAATTCCATCTTGCGCCCCTGCAGATACTCCTGCAACAGGGATTTCGGATCCTTGCCTATGGCTTTGGGGTCGAGTTTTTCGAGCAAGGGAGTGAACAAGCGAACCACCATCTGTTCTGCTGCTTCAAAGCCGCCGTCCAGATAAGCCGCACCGATGATAGCCTCAAGGGCATCGGCCAGCACAGAGGGACGGCGCCAGCCACCACTTTTAAGCTCCCCTTCACCCAAACGCAAATGATCACCCAGATTGAGGCTGACAGCGAGCTCTCCAAGCGTAGGCTCCTTCACAAGTTGAGCCCGCATACGGCTCAAGTCACCTTCGCTCAGTTTTGAAAAACGTTGATACAGTTGGTGTGCGATGATGAAGTTGAGCACGCCATCACCAAGGAATTCAAGACGTTCGTTATTCTGACTGCCGTGACTTCTGTGCGTCAGTGCCTGCTGCAACAAAGACTGATTCTTGAATTGATAATCTATCAGTCGCTCTAGTCCATGGGCTTGCATCAGGCCTTGCTCATCCCTTGCCGATTATTCATCCGTGGCAGCATAGAAATCGATCAAGGCACTGACATTACCCATCAGCGGGACAACCACCTGATATTCGGCAATCACCACCGGGCCCAGGTCGGACTGCGTAATGATCAACTCCTTGGCCGTGATGCTATCGATATCATCGATTGCAGCAGTCTTGTTGAAGGACTCATAAATATCCTTGGTAGTCATTTCCTTGAATTCAGGCTGTTTGGCGATATTGTTCAGCGCCTTCTTCACCGACATGAACTCCAGATACGCAGGCACCATTTTCATGCCGATGACAGCCACAAAAACAATGCCAGCTATCATTAACACCAGACCGATGAACGTCATTCCACGCTGTTTTTGCATAACTCCCCCTTAATGAATAGTGCTGCCGATACGGCCAAAATCATCGAAATTCCACCAGATCATGAATGCCTTGCCAACAAGGTTATCATCCGGCACAAAACCCCAGGAACGACTGTCCTTGCTGTTATCGCGATTATCACCCATGGCAAAATAATGTCCAGCCGGGACTTCCGTCTCGCCATCGATACTGATGCTATCTTCATCAATCAACACTGCATGGCTAACTTCATCGAGACGCTCAGTATAGAGCTTGGTTTTGGCCATACTCAGCCCGGAAACTACGTACTGATAATCTCCCACCAGTTCCATATCCACCGGCTCACCATTCACAAAAAGCTGTTTGCTGCGATACGCGATCTTGTCGCCCGGAACACCCACTATGCGCTTGATGTAATCGATGGAGGGATCGGGCGGAAAGTGAAACACGACGACATCGCCACGCTCGGGCTTGTTGAGCTCAACAAAGGTATTGTTGAGAATGGGCACGCGCAATCCGTAGGTAAATTTATTCACCAGGATGAAATCACCTGCCAACAGGGTCGGCATCATGGAACCAGAGGGAATCTTGAAAGGTTCTACGATGAAAGAGCGTATCAGGAAAACCGCCAGAATCACCGGAAAAAAACTCTTGGAATACTCGACGATGACAGGCTCCGCGCTGTCGGCCGCCCGTTTCTTGCGCCAGAACAGACTGTCCAGCAGCCAGATCAGCCCCGTGACCGCCAATATCACCAACATGAACAATGCAAACATTTTTAGCCCTGTCTATTTATTAATCTATTTATCTTCGACCTGCAGAATCGCAAGGAAGGCTTCCTGCGGTATTTCCACATTACCGACCTGTTTCATGCGCTTCTTGCCTTCCTTCTGTTTCTCCAGCAGTTTCTTCTTGCGCGTGATATCGCCGCCATAGCACTTGGCCAACACGTTCTTGCGCATGGCCTTCACCGTTTCGCGCGAAATGATGTTGGCGCCAATGGCCGCCTGCACGGCGACATCGAACATCTGGCGCGGGATCAGCTCGCGCATCTTGGCGCATAACTGGCGGCCACGATAAACGCTGTTGGCACGGTGCACAATCAGCGACAAGGCATCGACCCGCTCGCCGTTGACCATGATATCCAGCTTCACCAAATCGGCGGCGCGAAATTCGAGGAACTCATAATCCATGGAAGCGTAACCGCGCGAAACGGACTTCAGTTTATCAAAGAAATCGAGTACCACTTCGTTCAACGGCAGTTCGTAAGTCAGCATGACCTGGCGGCCCATGTACTGCATGTTGCGCTGTATGCCGCGCTTGCCGGTGCACAAGGTCATCACCGGGCCGACGTAATCCTGCGGCATCAGCAGGTTCACTTTGATGATGGGTTCGCGAATCTCCTCAATACGCGAAGGCTCGGGCAGACGTGACGGGTTCTCGATCTGGACCACTTCACCGGATTTGAGCAGCAGCTCGTATACCACGGTCGGTGCCGTAGTAATCAGATCCATGTCGTATTCGCGTTCGAGCCGCTCCTGCACGATTTCCATGTGCAAAAGGCCGAGGAAACCACAGCGGAAACCAAAGCCCAGGGCGGTCGAGTTTTCCGGCTCGAATTGCAGGGAGGCGTCATTCAGACGCAGCTTTTCGAGCGCGGTACGCAATGCTTCAAACTGGTTGGACTCCACCGGATAGAGCCCGGCAAACACCTGCGGCTGCACTTCCTTGAAGCCCGGCAGGGGTTCGGCCGCCTGACGACCATCCAGCGTCACGGTATCGCCCACCTTGGCGGCTGTCAGTTCCTTGATGCCGGCGATAACAAAACCGACCTCACCAGCAGAAAGCGAACCACGCGACAGAGCCTTGGGGGTGAACACCCCGACCTGCTCGCAAAGATGCACTGCCCTGGTTGCCATCATGCGGATCTTGTCCTTGGGACGCAGCACGCCGTCGACGACGCGCACCAGCATGATGACACCGACATAGTTGTCAAACCAGGAATCGATGATCAGCGCTTTCAGCGGTGCTTCCGGATCGCCCTTTGGCGGCGGGATCTTGGCAACAACTGCTTCCAGCACATCCTCCACGCCTTCGCCGGTCTTCGCCGAGCAACGCACGGCATCCCTGGCGTCGATGCCGATGACATCCTCGATTTCCTGGATGACCCGATCAGGGTCGGCCGAAGGCAGGTCGATCTTGTTCAGCACGGCGGCAACCTCGACCCCGAGATCAATCGCCGTATAGCAGTTGGCCACGCTCTGCGCTTCTACGCCCTGGGAAGCATCCACGACCAGCAGCGCGCCCTCGCAGGCAGAAAGCGAACGACTGACTTCATAGGAGAAGTCGACGTGCCCCGGTGTGTCGATCAGGTTCAACTGATATAGCTGACCGTCACGCGCCTTGTACTGTAGCGAAGCCGTTTGTGCCTTGATGGTAATACCGCGTTCGCGCTCAATATCCATGGAATCCAGCACCTGCGCTTCCATTTCACGGTCAGACAAGCCGCCGCACATCTGGATGATGCGGTCAGCCAGCGTAGACTTGCCATGGTCGATATGGGCGATGATGGAAAAATTGCGGATGTTTTTCATAAAGTGCTGACGCTAAGGATACCGATATAAAACCAACAAGAAGGGCGCCTGAGCGCCCTTCTTGTCAATTGGCCATTTGAATGCCCTGATTTTACAGCATTCGCATCACTAACGCACCATGCATGCTACTTCGCAGCCCCTATCTTGACTGGCACATAGAGCGTATTTCCGTCACGCAGAACCAGCAGGGCAACCGTCTTGCCTGCAGGGATTGCAGCCAGTTGCTGATCAAACTGTTCCAGGCTCTGCACCTCGCTATTGTTCAGACCGAGGATGACATCGCCACGACGGATACCGGCCTGCGCGGCAGGCGCCTGCGATTCGACTACCAGCAAGCCGTTGCTGCCGTTGATCTTCTTCTTTTGCTGCGGTGTCAGGTCGCGCAATATCAGGCCGAGACGGTTGGCTTCGGTCTTGGCTGGGGCCTTTGAGCTCACCACGACTTCATCCTTCTCGGTGGGCATTTCACCCAGCGTAATGCTCAGGTTGCGGGTATTGCCCTTGCGCAGGATTTCCACCGGCACCTGCTTGCCCGGTTTGGTTGCACCAACGACCCGAGGCAAGTCGGAAGAAGTCTCGATCGGCTTGTTGTCGAACTTGAGAATCACATCACCGGGCTCAAGACCGCCTTTCTCGGCAGGACTGCCCTTCTCCACATTGGAAACCAGCGCACCGTTGGTACTTTTCATGCCAAACGATTCTGCCAGCTCCTTGCTGATTTCCTGGATGCCGATACCGAGCCAGCCACGCGAGACTTTGCCGCTCGCTCGCAATTGATCCGAGATTTCCATGGCGACGTCGATAGGAATCGCGAAGGACAGACCCATGTAACCGCCGGTGCGGCTGTAGATCTGGGAATTGATGCCGACCACTTCACCCTTGAGATTGAACAGCGGGCCACCCGAGTTTCCCGGATTGATCGCCACGTCGGTCTGAATGAAAGGCACGAAGTTCTCCTGCGGCAACGCACGCCCCTTGGCGCTGACAACACCTGCCGTCAGCGTGCTTTCCAGCCCGAAAGGCGAACCGATCGCCACCACCCATTCGCCGACCTTGAGTTGCTCCGGATTGCCTATGGTGACCTTGGGCAGGCCGTTGGCTTCGATCTTGAGCAGCGCGACATCCGTGCGCGCATCGGCGCCAATGATCTTGGCGGAAAATTCACGCTTGTCATTGAGCTTGACCACCACCTCGGAAGCATCGCGGATGACGTGCGCATTGGTCATGATGTAGCCGTCGCTGCTGATAATGAAACCGGAGCCCAGTGACTGCGACTTGTATTCCTGCTGCGGGCCACCGCCCCCTCCCGGCACGCCGGGCATGGGAATACCAAAGCGGCGGAACAATTCGGCCAGAGCCTCATCATTCGGCATGCCGGCAAAAGGAGAACCACCGCCCTGCACCACCTGCGTAATGCTGATGTTGACGACAGCCGGCCCCTGCTTCTCAGCCAGTTGCGTAAAATCAGGAAGCTGGTAAGCCTGGGCATTCCCGGCAACGGCCAGATTACCCATCATGACCAGACACAGTGCAGAAATCGCAATCACTTTCTTGATCATCTATTCACCTCGTTCACACGTTAAATTCACTACAGCTTGATTATCTGTCCGCAGGATGACCGGTTGATGGCTCGGATTCCAGCTTTGACCTACCGCATGGCCCTTCAGCCAGAGCAGACTGAGCACGAGGCCGACAGCGGCACCGATGACAGCATAAGTATCCTTCTGAATTGCACTCGCGCCTGCGGGCAGAAAAGCCATGGCGAGCAATGCACCGACCAGCAGAGCCAGCAGAGGCATGCCGTAAATCTTCATGGAACCCTTGAGCAAGGCTTGCTCATCAACACCGACGATGACCATATCTCCGACTTTGGCGCCTATGCTGTTGGTGGCCCTGAACTCACTCTTGTGGTTGAACAGCTTGCCCCATAGCGAAATACCGCAGCCCCTGGATTTGCCGCAGAGACCGCAAGGCTTCTTGCGTATGATCTCCAGCATGGCGTCATCCCCGCTTACGCTGACGACAATTGCGTGTTCTTCAATCATGGGAAAGTTCTATTGTTTGAAATGGACCGAATTGGCAATCTGGGCTACGGTTGCCTGTGGCACTTCGCCGACCACGACAATCTGATGACCGTGATTAACATTGGCG
The DNA here is from genome assembly GCA_002842255.1 of Betaproteobacteria bacterium HGW-Betaproteobacteria-2. Classification (GTDB taxonomy): domain Bacteria; phylum Pseudomonadota; class Gammaproteobacteria; order Burkholderiales; family Methylophilaceae; genus UBA6140. Next base: position 6,058 of record PHCM01000082.1, read on the forward strand.
TAGAAATTGGTAGGACCTACCGTGGTCTGACCAACCTTGGGTCTTGTGCCCTTGACCAGAGGCTCAATGAAGAGGGACACCGAAGACAGCCCATCCGAAAATATCAGTTGATTCACTGCCGTCTTTTTGCCCGGCACCATGCGCTTGATATGGTCGATCTGCCTGTATCCCGGAGGCAGTTGCTCCAGAGTCCAGTCCTGAGGACTCTCCGCCAGGCCGGCAGGCACTTCCTCCTCCATGACATAAGGCTTGCCAGGATCGACCTGAGGCTTGAACCACTCCATATCGCTCATGTTCAGCAAGTTGAGCTGATTGAACGCAATCTGCTCAATCACCTGATTTTGCTGGTTCAAGGTCGTCGCCTTCAGCAAGAGGCCAAACTCCTTGTCCGTCAGCAGCCTGTAGCCATAGCGATAATCGTCACGAGGTTCAAGCAGGACAAGGAAACCCTCCCTGCCGGCAACGCGCTCCTGACCAGTTATCCTTGCCCTGTAGCTGGCCTTGACCAGTTCCAGATTGACTGGCAGCAAGGCTGGGAAAAGATTCTTGCCGCGACGCTTCTCGATCACGACCTTCTCATTGCGCGGACTGAAGATGACGATATCACTGCCCTGGCTCAGCAACTCCTGCGGCAGGCCAT
>PHCM01000083.1 GCA_002842255.1 Betaproteobacteria bacterium HGW-Betaproteobacteria-2
AACACTCGCTTCCTGATCCCCATCAACATAAACCCATACTAGAAAGCCGACTTCCGCCGCACTTTGCGGAAACCGGATAGCCTACCGCCCAATATCAGGAATAAGCTAAGCAAATTTTTTGGCTATGGGGCAAAGGCGTAATGTTAAAGGCAACGACAGTACAGGGGATCAGGGAAAAGACGGGTACAGGTTCCCGCTATCAAAAATCAGTCTTGCCCTTTGGACTGCTCGGGTGCAGACCTTGGCTATCCGGGGGGCAGTACGTATTGTCGCGCATAAAAATAATTGAAAGTGCGGGTTCAGCTTTTCATGGCCCCACCCTTACCCGTTATTGTCTGACTGTCGCAGCCATTGGCTTCCTGAGCTTTTGCGAGCCTGCCGAAGCAGCAAGATTTGAATTTATAACGGATAACGGTGAAATGAATAATTCGTCGAACTGGAATCTTATCTCAGGTAGCAGCGGATCAGGTATTCCCGGGGGAGCTGATGAAGCTTTTATAAGAGACGGCCTAACAGCCATTTTGGGCGATGGTTCTGATATGACTATCCAAAGAGTCAGTGTCGGTACCTTCTATGGCCCAGGCACGATGAATATACTTGATGGCTCCCTTAATGTGACGTCCCTTTTTTGGGTGGGAGAGAATGCCGCAGGAGGTGGAGGCACCGTCACGGTGGATGGCAGCAGTGCTGTTATCAATCTCGCGCCAGCATCTTTATTTTTACTTGGTGACGGCAATGCTGGAAAGCTGACGATTTCCAATGGCGGACAGGTTAACTCCAGTGTGTCCGTTAGGCTTGCCGATCTGGCAACAGGCAGCGGGGAGCTCAATATCAATTCTGGCGCGGTGTTGCAGGCACCGAATGTCATTGAAGGCGACGGCAATGGTACCGTCAACTTTGACGGCGGAGTACTACGGCTCACTGGCAACCAACCCAGTTTATTCAATCGTTTTGAAGCAGGGGATATTATCTTGAAAGCTGGTGGCGGATTCATCGACACCAATGGATATAACGCTGCTACATCTGTCGGGTTGCAAGGGGCGGGGGGATTGACTAAACAAGGGGGTGGCACTCTCACCCTGTCTGGCACCAACACCTACAGCGGCGGCACCACCATCTCTGGCGGCACTTTGCAGATCGGTAATGGCGGTACGACTGGCAGTATTGTTGGCGACATCACTAATAATGGCAGCCTGGTTTTCAATCGCTCTGATGCTTCAACCTTCACTGACATCATCAGTGGGACAGGTTCATTAACCAAGCAAGGCACAGGCACTTTAACCCTATCTGGTTCCAACACTTATAGCGGCGGCACAACCATCAGCGATGGCGTGTTGCAGCTTAGTGCGGATAACCAGTTAGGTTCGGGTACATTAACCCTGGACGGCGGCACCTTGCGTAATACGAGCTTTTACACTGAAACCAATGCCACAATACTGAATACTGGCACCACCAGCACAATTGATGCCGCAAATACTTTGGCATATACCGGTGTTATCAGTGGTGACGGTAATTTAATTAAAACGGGTACAGGTGATTTAGCATTAATGGGAAATAACACCTATACCGGCACCACCACGATTTCTGCTGGCTTACTACAAATTGGCGCAGGTGCTACCTCAGGTGCAATTATCGGTGACATCATCAACAATGCTGAACTTATCTTTTTCCGCTCCAATGACGATACCCATGCGGGCGATGTGTCAGGTACGGGACTCATTAGAAAATTTGGCTCAGGAACAACAACCATTACTGGTGCACTGTCCCATACCGGTGGCACGATCATTGGCAATGGTGCCTTGGAGATTGGTAACGGCGGCACTACAGGTTCGATTAATGGCAGCATCACCAATAACAGATCACTCATCTTTAATCGCTCCGATGCAGTGACCTTCGGTGACGTCATTAGTGGTACCGGATCGTTTACTCAGGCTGGCACAGGAAATACTAACCTCACCGGCACCAACACCTACAGCGGTGCTACCACCATCAATAGTGGCATCCTCTCGGTCAACGGCTCGATTGCCAATTCCACCACCACAATCAATGCAGGCGGCACACTTGGCGGTACTGGCACAGTCGGTAGTGTCAACATCAATGGCGGCACACTGGCCCCCGGCAATTCCATCGGTACCTTGAACGTTGCGGGCAATGTGGATTTCAGCGCAGGCGGCACTTACGCTGTTGAAGTTGATGCCGCAGGCAATTCCGACAAGATCAACGCCACCGGCACGGCAACATTGACTAACGGCACTGTTGCCGTTCTGCCCGAAGCCGGCAACTACAACTTAAGTACCGACTACACCATCCTTACTGCCGCTGGCGGTTTGGGCGGTACCACATTCAACAGCGTCAGTTCCAGCCTGGCTTTCCTGACGCCGACGCTGTCTTATGATGCCAACAACGTCTTCCTCAACCTTAGACGGAATGATGTCAGTTTCTCTGCCGTGGCAGGCACACCCAACCAAACTGCCGTGGGTACCGTTATCGACGAGCTCAGCACCACCAACCCGGATAACATTCAGGACTTGCTCAATAACCTGTTCATCCTCACCGCCGGCGGCGCCAACCAGGCCTATGATTCCCTGAGCGGTGTACAGCATACCCACGGCAATCACATTGCCCTGCAATCCATCAACCAGTTCAAGGGGTTATTGTTCGACCGCATCCAGGGCAATAACCAGTTCCTCGCCCATGACGGCAAACTCATGCTAGCTTATAACGACAGCGACACCATGACCGATGCCGGTAACCAGCTGCTCGATGGCAATGTGCCCCCACAACGCGGATGGTGGCTACGCGGTACCGGCAACTATGGCGACATAGATGACACGCGTAATGCGAGCGGTGCTCACTACAAGGCAGGCGGCATCGCTGCCGGTATCGATCTTGATCTTGATGGCCGTTTCACCCTCGGTGCTGCTGTTGGCTACACCCGCACTGACGCCGATGTTGCCCAGGGCGGTCTTGATGTTGACAGCTATCAGGCCGCGCTCTATGGCAGACTCACATTCAGTGATGACTACTACCTGAGCGGCATGACCGGTGTTGGCTTTCACGACATGAAGGCCAACCGTCAGGTCACTGTGGGTCTCTCAAGCAACACCGCAGAAGCCGACTATGATGCCTGGACCGGCAATGTCGCTATCGAAGGCGGTCGCAAGCTCACATTCAATTCCAATACCAGCATCACCCCATTCGCAGGCCTCGAATATGCCCACATCAACCGTGACAGCTTCACCGAGAAAGATGGCGGTGTTGCCAATCTAAAAGTTAAGCAAGATAAGCAGGATTCACTGCGTTCAGCTATCGGCGCACGCTTGACCCATAGCTGGATCACCAATGGCACCCGCATCACCCCAACGGCAGAGCTTGCCTGGATACATGAATTCATGGAAGACGAATCGGGAATCAGAGCAGGCTTCGCTACTGCCCCCAGCGCCACCTTCAGCGTTGACGGCCCCGACCTTGACCGTGACCGTGCACGACTTGGCCTTGGCCTCAATCTACAACTCAGCCAAACCGCCGACCTCAACCTGGGCTATCAGGGTGAATTCGCCGGATCAGACGAACGTCACGATATCGCTGCCACCTTCAAGATGGTGTGGTAGGGCAGCACTATTTTGAAAGAAGCGCCTATGGGTTTCCCTTATTTCTCCACGGATACCTGTCAAGCTTGTCAAGATAGAAAGAAACGTGAGAGATGGTGCAAATGGCATTGCGCAGGAAATTCTGCCCGTAGCTCAATTCTAAGGTGTTGGCTGCGTGAATCGGCTAATCCACCGAGGTTCGGCAATCAGGCATCCGTGGTAGAAGTGATCGTGTAAATGAAAATGGGCGCCGCATTGGTGCCCATTTTAATGTTTGACTGGCGCGCCCGGCGGGAGTCGAACCCACGACCTTCGGCTTCGGAAACCGACACTCTATCCAACTGAGCTACGGGCGCATAAGAAACTGAAGCAGCGGCGAATTATAGCAAACGCCTGACAGCTTGTCCTTTTGTGAATTCGGCCTTATCAGTATAATCAGGGTTTCGCAAACGTTTAGGCATTTTTATCATGAGTGACCAGCATCACGATTTCCCAAAAACCACGGTTTCCCAGGTTGTGCTAGCTACAGTTGGCGGCCTGTTGGCACCGCTTCTGGTGATTTTTCTGATTTTTAAATTAGTGATGGGTATCAACGATAGCCATATCCCGGATGAAGCGCCGGAAGTTGCGCAGGCCAAGGTTGAGGAACGTATTGCTCCAGTTGCAGAGGTGGACGTGGTGGCTGTAGACGCAGTCAAGGTGACATTGTCCGGTGATGTGGTTTATCAGCAGAACTGTCTGGCTTGTCACGGCAGTGGTGCGATGGGTGCGCCGATGTTCGGCGACAAGGGCGCTTGGGCACCTCGCATTGCGCAGGGTTATGACACATTGCTCAAGCATGCGATCGAAGGTATTCGCATGATGCCGGCTAAAGGCGGTAATGCAAATCTGAGTGATGCGGAAGTCGCGAACGCCGTGGTTTACATGGCCAATGAAGCCGGTGCCAAGTTTACAGCCCCGGCTGCTGATGCTCCGGCAGCCGTTGAAGAAGCAACTCCTGCTCAAGCGCCAGTTGAAGAAGTGCCAGTCGAAGAAGCACCTGCCGCCAAGACAGAATCCAAGCCGACAGAGGCTGCTGCTGTTGCTGCTACGCCAGTGGCCGCTATTGGCAAGGCAGGAGAGCAGACATACAAGGCTGTTTGCGCCATGTGCCATGACTCCGGTCTGATGAACGCGCCAAAGCCGGGTGACAAGGATGCCTGGGCGCCGCGTATCGCACAAGGCAAGGACACGCTGATTCAGCATGCCATTCAAGGCATTCGCATGATGCCGGCCAAGGGCGGTAATCCTTCTCTCAGCGATGATGAAGTGGCGCAGACAGTGGTCTATATGGCCAACCAGAGTGGTGCGAATTTCTAGTTTCAGGTCCAACAATCCAAGCCGGCCGTTCTGGCCGGCTGTGTTTTCCCTCAAATAAGTCATGGCAACCTACGCAATCGGCGACATTCAGGGTTGCTTTCATTCATTCCGGAACCTGCTGAAGCAAATCGGGTTTCAACCCGAGTCAGACCGCCTGTGGCTGGTCGGCGATATCATCAATCGCGGTTCCGGTTCACTGGAGATGCTGCGCTGGGTCTATGAGCACCAGGATGTCTTGGTCATGGTGCAGGGAAATCATGATTTGCATACACTTGCAGTCGCTGAAGGTTACGTGCCTCAGCACAAAAGCGATACGCTGCAGCCATTGCTGGATGCACCCGATGCTGACCGGCTCTTGACCTGGCTGCGGCATCAACCACTTGTTCACCAGGCACAAGGTTTTTTGATGGTGCATGCAGGCTTGTTGCCGCAGTGGAGTGCCGAGGATGCGTTGCGATTGGCGGGCGAGGTGGAGTCGGCGTTAAGAGGTGCTGGCTATCGCGACTATCTTGCCCAGATGTACGGCAATCAGCCGCTGCAATGGGATGAGTCGCTACAGGGCATGGATAGATTGCGTTTGATTACCAATGTCATGACACGTATCCGTACCTGCACGCCTGCGGGTGAGATGAATCTCAAGTTCTCCGGCACTCTGGCTGATATTCCGGCCGGCTATCTGCCATGGTTCGATGTGCCGGACAGGAAATCTGCCGACACGACGATAGTATTCGGCCATTGGTCGGCGCTGGGCCTGCGGCAGCGGCCTAATCTTTATGCGCTGGATACGGGTTGCCTGTGGGGTGGGAAGTTGACCGCCATGCGACTGGAAGACCATGCTATCTATCAGGTGCCGTGCGCCGCGGAAGACTCACCGCTGCAGATTTGAATTGCCGATGATGATCTCCCTGGTCATCGAAGTCAGGTTTCTGCGGTCATAATCGGCTGCATTGATCGGCTCGGCAAACCTCAGTACCACCGTTGCCTGCTTCTGCCGTATGACATTGCGCATCGATTCGATCAGGCTCATCTCCCCCCAGTAGGACATTTCCGTATTGATCCCATCCTCCGCATCGGGATAGTGGATGCTGAACGGACGCACTTCTGCGTTCGCCTCTATCGCAGCTTGCAGCAGGCTGCCCTTGAACGGTTTGATCTCGGTGCCATCGGTGGTCGTGCCTTCGGGAAAAAAGCAGATGCAGTCGCCAGCCTGCAGCGCTTTTCTGGTGGTGTCGACAATCTTGCCGGCTTCGTGGCGTTTTTCGCGATCAATAAACAGAGTGTTTACGCGCGTGGCAAAGAAACCAAAAACCGGCCATTGCCTGATCTCGGACTTGGCGATGAACCTGCTGGTGTGTACGCTGTTCAGCGCGTGGATATCCACCCAGGAAATATGATTGGCGACGAACATGGTGTTGCGCAGTGTTTGCTGTGGTACAACGCCTTCAGCGACCACCCTGATATTTAGCAAGTTCAGCAGTGAAGCCGACCAGCGGCTGATTGCACGGTTGCGTTGTTGTGGGTCGAGTCTGGGCAGGATGATAGCGGCAACAAAAACGCCGTATAGCGTGTGCAACGCCATACGGCTTGTGCGGAACAACTGGGTGAGTATGGAGGCGTGTTTTTTCTGCAAGGTTATTTCATGAAATGGCTGGCATAGCGCCTGTTGAGTCGCGATAAAGGTAACATAATCAGCATGTCCGCGGTATTGAAATCAGGAT
>PHCM01000084.1 GCA_002842255.1 Betaproteobacteria bacterium HGW-Betaproteobacteria-2
TACCAACCATCTGATGGCCATTTCCGGTTTGCATATCACCATGCTGGCCGGACTGGCATTCTCGCTGACCTATGCCTTGTGGCGTCGTTCCGAAAGGTTGACGCTGGCGCTGCCGGCCCGCAAGGCTGCGACGCTGGTCGGCGCCTTGTTCGCGCTGGCATACGCATTGATGGCCGGATTTTCCATCCCTACGCAACGTACACTATATATGCTGACGGTGTTCGCGGTCGCACTGTGGTTGGGGCGCAACGTCTCCATCGCCCGGGTGCTGGCCTATGCGCTGCTGGTTGTCGTACTGCTCGATCCGTGGGCGGTGCTGGCAGCCGGCTTCTGGTTATCATTCGGTGCGGTGGCGGTGATTTCCTATGCGATTGCAGGCCGTCTCAGGTCACCGCACTGGTTGCGGGAGGCTGTCACTACGCAATGGGCCGTGACGCTCGGCCTCATGCCTTTGCTGCTGTTCATGTTTCAGCAGGTATCGATCATCTCGCCGCTGGCGAATGCGCTGGCCATCCCTGTGGTCAGCCTGATAGTGGTGCCGCTGACCTTACTCGGCAGCGTTGTGCCGCTGGACTGGATATTGTTGCTTGCCTATAAGGTTGCAGACTGGTGCATGCTGGCACTGGAATGGATGGCAGGTTCCAGTCTCAGCGTCTGGCAACAACAGGCACCACCATTCTGGGCTTTGCTGCTGGCTGTGGCTGGCGTCTTGTGGTTATTGCTGCCGCGCGGATTGCCGCTACGCTGGTTGGGCGTTGTCGCTGTACTGCCCATGTTCCTGGTACAGGTGCCACGCCCGGCTCATGGTGCCATGCGCGTTGTCGTGCTGGATGTGGGGCAGGGGCTTGCTGTCGTGGTCAGCACACAACATCACACTCTTTTATATGATACCGGAGCGCGCTATTCATCGCAGAGCGATAGCGGCAGCAGGGTAATCGTGCCTTATCTCCGGGCGGCAGGCATCGGTCATCTGGATGGCCTGCTGGTCAGTCATGATGATATTGACCATAGCGGGGGTACTGAGTCCATATTGAGTCAGATTGAAGTACGCCAGTTTTTGAGTTCCCTACCGCAAAAGAATCCCCTGACGCATAGTCAGCATCACACACGCTGTCAGATCGGGCAATCGTGGCAGTGGGATGGGGTGAAGTTCGACATGCTGTTCCCGCAGGCCGACAGCTACCAGAAATCGGGCGTCAAGGATAATGACCGTAGTTGTGTGTTACGCATTAGCAGCCGGTTTGGTCGTGTTCTGATTCCGGGTGATATCGAACGCCGCTCGGAGAATGATCTGCTGAGCTCAGAATATGCCCTGCAGTCCGATGTCCTGATAGCGCCGCATCACGGCAGCAAAACTTCTTCGAGCCAGTCGTTCGTCGAGGAAGTGAATCCCCGCGCTGTGGTATTCACGTCCGGCTACCTCAACAGATTCGGGCATCCGCACCCAACTGTATTGCAACGCTATGAGAATGTCGGCAGCCGTGTTTATCGCTCTGACCGGGATGGTGCTGTCATTATCGATTTTGCTGCCGAGTCGGCCATTGAGATCACGCGCTGGCGTCAGTATGCAAGGCGATACTGGCATCAGGATTTTACCGATGATGCGCCGTTTGCACGTTGACCGAGCTTGCTGAAAAAGGCTTCACACGCTAAAGTAGCGTCACTTTAAGAACATTCGGGAGCTTCACGTGTGGGAAATTATTCAGGCAGCAGGCTGGCCGATCTGGCCACTGATTTTTGCCTCAGTTGTTGCTGTTGCCATTGTTGTTGAGCGTTTCTGGACTTTGCGGGCGGATTCGATTGCTCCGAAGACACTGTTGCCTGAAGTCAGCAGAATGGTCGCCAACGGCGGAATTAGCAGGGAGGCGTGTACCAAACTGGCACAGCACTCCTTGTTGGGCGAGATTTTCGCTTCAGCCTTGCTGAACGCCAACAACTCACGTGAAGTAATCAAGGAGTCCGTAGAAGAATCCGGACGCGTCGTGGTGCACAAGCTCGAGCGTTACATGAATACGCTGGGCACCATTGCTACTGTTGCGCCGTTGCTGGGCCTGCTGGGTACCGTCATCGGCATGGTGGAACTGTTTGGCGCATTCACCTCTACCGGACATGATGTCGCACAGTTCGCGCGTGGTATTTCAGTTGCACTGTATAACACTGCCGGCGGTATCGTTGTCGCTGTGCCTGCAATGATCTTCCATCGCTACTTCCGCGGCAAGATCGACAATTTCATTGTGGATATGGAGCAACAGGCGATCAAGCTGGTTGAGATTATTCATGGCGAACGCCAAAGCTGAGGCATAAGAGTCAGAACATGAATTTTCATCGCGGCAAGAAATCGGATGAGCTGGAGATCAATTTCATCCCCTTGATCGACGTGCTACTGGTCATCATTATCTTCCTGATCGTCAGTGCGACCTTCTCCAGAGTCAATGAGCTGCAGATCAATCTGCCGACTTCCGAGACAGCTTCCCAGCAGGAAGACAAGCCGCTGGTGATCTCGGTCGGTGTTTTTGCCAATGGCCGTTATGTCGTCAATGGCAAGGATATGGATGATATCAGCACCGATGGCATCAGTCTGGCGCTGAAAAAAGCGGTAGGCGACGGCAAGGATCCGACCATCGTGATTGAGGCGGATGCCGAAGCTACGCATCAGTCGGTCATCAAGGTGCTGGACGCTTCACGCAAGGCAGGCTTCCCCAATATTACTTTCCCGGCTCAAGAGTCCAGCGGCTTTTGAGCGCGGTTTACCGGAATCCCACAACTTAATCGACGCCCCGCATGTCGACACCCAGAACAACACCCCCCATTAGCAAGGCAGCAAAAATTCCAATCACCTCTCCGGACGTCAGCGCCAAAACCCTTTATCTGCGCCTGCTGAAATACGCCAAGCGCCACTGGATCGTGTTCGCTATCAGCATAGCCGCACTGGTGGTTTTTTCGGCCACCAACACCGGCTTTCTGGCGACCATCAAAATGGTGACGGATGAAGGCTTTGTCAACAAGGATTCGAGCAAGCTCAGCTTGCTGCCTTTGATGCTGGTGGGTCTGCTGTCGATACGGGCGTTTGCCGGTTTTATCTCCTCATTTGCCATGCGCTGGGTCGGCCGCAAGGTCGTCGAGGATTTGCGTTTGGATGCATTCCGCCGCCTGATGACCTTGCCGGTCAATTTCTTTGATGCGCATTCGGCCGGTATTGTTACCTCCAAAGTGACCTACGATACCGAGCAGATGTCCAAGGCGGCGACCAGCGTGGCAGTCACTGCAGTACGAGACACACTGACTATTGTCGGCATGGTGGGCTACATGCTTTATCTGGACTGGCGCCTGACCATGATCTTTGCGGTGATGGCGCCGTTGATGGCGTGGTACCTGAAGAGAATGACACCGAAGCTGCGTTCTTCCGGCAAGCATGTGCAGCAGACCATGGGTGAGATGACGCAGGTGGTGGAAGAGTCGGTCACTGGTCAGCGTATGGTCAAGATTTTCGGTGGCGCCGAGTATGAGTTCCAGCGATTTGCCAAGGCTGCGGGCAAGAATCGCCAGATGCAGGTGCGCCTGGGGCGGATTTCAGGGCTGAACAGCATGGTGATTGAACTGCTGGCGGCCCTTGCCTTGGGGCTGGTGGTGTTCTACGCTGTGGGCCGCTTCACTGCAGGTGAGTTCGCAGCCTTCATCGGCGCCTTGCTGATGCTGATTGCCCCGATCAAGAGCCTGACTTCACTGAATGAAGACCTGCAAGTGGGTCTCGCCGCATCGCACAGCGTATTTTCCCTGATTGATACAGTGCCTGAAGAGGATGATGGTGATAAGGAATTGGGGCGTGTCAAAGGCGAAATTGAGTTGCGCGGCGTGACGCTGCGCTACGAAAATGCCAAGCGACCGGCTCTGAACAATGTGAACCTTACAATCAAACCGGGTGAAAAAGTCGCCCTGGTCGGTCGCTCAGGCGGTGGCAAAACCACGTTGGTGAATTTGTTGCCGAGATTCTATGAGCTGCAACAAGGCTTGGTGCTGATCGATGGCCTGGATATCCGGTCCATGACGCTCAAAAGCCTGCGCGAGCAGTTCGCAATGGTCAGTCAGGATGTGATTCTGTTCAACGATACGGTTTTCAATAACATCGCCTATGGTACTTTGCGTGATGTTGATGAAGCGCAGGTGATTGCTGCAGCCAAGGCTGCGCATGCCTGGGAGTTCATCCAGCAGTTGCCGGAAGGCTTGCAGAGTGAAGTCGGCGATCGTGGCGTGCGGCTTTCCGGCGGACAGCGCCAACGATTGGCCATTGCGCGCGCCATTCTCAAGGATGCCCCCATCCTGTTGCTGGACGAGGCGACTTCTGCACTGGATACCGAATCCGAGCAGCATGTGCAGGCAGCACTGGACGAACTGATGCGCAATCGCACGACCATCGTCATTGCACATCGTCTGTCCACCATCGAGAATGCGGATCGCATTCTGGTCATGGAGCAGGGCGAAATCATCGAGAGTGGCAGCCATCAGGATCTTCTGCGTCAAAACGGCAGCTACGCCAAGCTCTACAAGAAACAGTTTCATTAAGCGGGTGCATGTATGCGCGACCGTTTCTCGATCTGGATACAGCAGCAATGGGTTCGCATCGGTGTCTGGCATATTCTGCTGATTCCATTGTCCTGGCTGTTCTGGCTACTCATCACTAGTCGCCGCAAGGCCTATGAATCAGGCCTTCTGAAAAGTTATCGCCCGGCTGTGCCACTCATCGTCGTGGGTAATATCAGTATCGGCGGTACAGGTAAAACCCCGCTGGTGATCTGGCTGGTTGAAAAGCTCAGGCAGGCGGGTTATCGCCCGGCAGTCATCAGTCGCGGTTATGGGGCCAGCAAAGTTACAGTTCAGGCCGTGCGTGCAGACAGTTCACCAGCCGATGTGGGCGACGAGCCGCTCTTGCTGGCCAGACGGACAGGCTGCCCGGTCTGGGTTGGGGCGGATCGTGTTGCCGTGCAACGTGAGTTGCTACAGGCTCATCCGGAATGCAATGTCCTGATCAGTGATGATGGTTTACAGCATTACCGAATGCAACGCGATATTGAGCTTGTGGTGGTGGATGCAGCACGCGGCTTTGGCAACGGGCTTTTGCTGCCCGCAGGGCCTTTGCGCGAGCCGCTTGTGAGGCTGAGCAGGGTCGATGCGCTGGTTTACAATGGCAGGCAGGCATCCACGGACGGTTATGGCATGATACTCAAGTCCGGTCTCTTGCAGAATCTGCTGGAAACCGGATTGACGGTAGATGTTGCAGCATTACAGGGGCAGAAGACTCATGCCATTGCCGGTATCGGTAATCCCCGGAGATTCTTTGAGCAATTGCATGATATGGGGTTGGCGGTAGAAACACACGCATTCGCCGACCATCATGCGTTTCGTGCAGAAGATCTGGCATTCGCCGGTGATACACCTGTATTGATGACGGAAAAGGATGCTGTTAAATGCGCCGCTTTTGCCAGGCCGAACTGGTGGTATCTGCCGGTTGATGTCGAGGTCGACAATGCGCTCGCCGATTATGTCATCCATAAACTGAGGAAATAACATGGATTCAAAACTGATACAGATATTGGTCTGCCCGGTATGCAAGGGGCCGCTGGTGTATAAAAAGACGGCACAGGAGTTGATCTGCAAGCCCTGTCGGCTTGCTTATGCGGTCAAGGACGATATCCCCGTGATGCTTGAAGAAGAAGCGCGCAGATTGCCGGATGCGGAAGAGGTTTAGTACATGAGCTTCAAGATCGTTATTCCTGCGCGCTATGCCAGCATCCGCTTGCCCGGTAAGCCCTTGCTGGATATTGCAGGCAAACCGATGGTTGTTCGCGTCGCAGATAAGGCACAGGCTACGGGCGCGGAGGTGGTTGTCGCTACCGACGACCGCAGGATATTCGAAGCGGTCGAAGCGCATGGTTATCGCGTAGTCATGACCAGGGAAGATCATGTTTCCGGTACTGACCGGATAGCCGAGGTCGCCATGAAGATGGGCTGGGCTGAGAACGAGATCGTCGTCAATGTGCAGGGTGATGAACCCTTGATAGAGCCCACCTTGATAGAAGAAGTCGCGCTCAACATGGCGCAGCATAACGAAGCTGCTATCGCGACGGCCTGTCATCAGATTCACGACAAGGCCTTGATGCTGAACCCGAACGTCGTGAAGGTCGTGCTCGATAAGGAAGGTTATGCGCTTTATTTCAGTCGTGCGCCGATTCCCTATCCCCGGGATGCCTTTGCCGCTGGTCAGGAATTACCTGATGCGATACTGATATACCGGCATATCGGTATCTATGCCTACCGTACTTCATTCCTCAGGGCATATGCTGGCCTGCAACCTTCGCCTATAGAGCAGTATGAGTCGCTCGAACAACTGCGTGCATTGTGGCATGGTTACAAGATCAGTGTGGCGGTGACAACTCACCCTCCTGCTGCCGGTGTGGACACGCAGGAGGATCTGGATGCCATGAGAAAATTGTACTCTGCTGTTGAATCAGGAGCTTAGTGGATTCCTTGAGAATATCGGCCGATTGTCGTTGACAGCGATTAGCCGGTTTTGCTATAGTTTCACCTCTCGACGGCACCAATGTCGAATCGGACGCGGGGTGGAGCAGTCTGGCAGCTCGTCGGGCTCATAACCCGAAGGTCACAGG
>PHCM01000085.1 GCA_002842255.1 Betaproteobacteria bacterium HGW-Betaproteobacteria-2
AACCGTCAGGCGCTTGATGCCGCCCATGGGTTGCTGCACGTAGCGCACGGTCTTGTCGACTTCATAATTGGTCGTCACATTCTTTTGTGAGCTGACAGGCGTGGTGACGGTGCTTGCTTCTGCAGGGTCGTTAGCCACAAGGGGTGCAGTAGCAGGTGCCGGAGGTTGATTGGACAATGCCCCAGGAACACCACCTGTCGTCGTCGTGGTGGAACTGCTCGATTCACTGCTCTGCATGCTGCGTACAGTGATGTCTTCCGGTGTCTGGTTCGGTTTGTAGATTTCTGCGGCCTGTTCCATGGTCGAAAAGTCGACTTCTGCAGTGGCCTCGGCGCGCACATTGTTCGCACCGACTAGCGGGATGATGATGGACTCGACACGCTTGATGATATTGCGTTGCAAATCCTCGATATATTTGAGCTTGGCCGGGTCAAGTCCGTCCGACAGGCCATCCTTGCCGGTATCCGACAGCAGGTTGCCGTTCTGGTCGACCACCGTGACATTGGCGATCGGCAGATCGGGCACGCTGCTGGCGACCAGGTGCACAATGGCGCTGACCTGTCTTTTATCGAGGCTGCGTCCGGCGTGCAGGTTAAGCAAGACCGAAGCAGTCGGTTTTTTCTGCTCGCGGGTGAATACACTGGATTTGGGGATGGCGAGGTGCACCCTGGCGACCTGGATCGTATCCACTGACTGGATGCTGCGCTCCAGTTCGCCCTCGAGTGCGCGCTGGAAATTCACTTGTTCGACGAATTGCGAAACGCCGAATTTCTGGTTTTCCAGTAATTCGAAACCGACGTTGCCGCCTTTGGGCAGGCCTTGTGATGCGAGCTTGAGCCTGGCCTCGTGGACATGGTTGGAAGGCACCATGATGGCGCTGCCGCCTTCGGAAAATTTGAAAGGGATATTCATCTGTTCAAGCGCAGCGACGACAGCGCCGCCATCCTTGTCAGAATAGTTGGAGAACAGAACGCGATAATCGGGCTGCTGACTCCACAGCCAGACTACCGTCATGAATGCGATGACCGCAGCAGCGCCGATGGCCAGCATGAATTTGCCGCCCATCAAGGATTTGCCCGCCTGGGCAAGTCCGCTACCGCCATTCATCGAAACTTCTGCTGTTGCCATTTACCACTCCCATCAGAATTTATTGCATCGGGTTTCCCCTATTGGATGTCATTATGGGGTGGTCAATAAATATCAATCGGTGGAATAGAAGAGGAATCATCGGCTTAATTCGGGGATTTCATTTTGCCCGGAATGCTAAATTGAGCATGTCATAAAAATGTAGACGAGAAAGCAATGAATACCGGAGCCATAGACGCAAACAGAATCCAGTCCATGCTTGCCCAACTCAAGGCGGCAGCACAAAACCCCGCAAGCAACATGAATATCAATGCTATCGGGCCGGCTGCACTGAAAGAATCGCAACAAACCGGCAAAGTGGATTTTGCCGCCGCCCTGAAAGCCTCGCTCAATCACGTTAACAACGCACAAGTGAACGCAGAAACGCTGGGCAAGAACTTTGTGCTGGGCGATGACAAAGTCAGCCTGTCGGATGTCATGATTGCCGGGCAAAAAGCCAACATCTCGTTTCAGGCCACGGTGCAAGTACGTAACAAGCTGGTGTCGGCTTATCAGGACATCATGAACATGCCGGTTTAATCTGGAAACCGAAATTCAAGCCACAGAGAACACAGAGTTCACAGAGTTCACAGAGAAAACCCCGGAGATTGTCGGGATCATGATTTCCACCTGTCAGGTGACCCTCCCAACGCAGCGCAATCCGCTTTTCCTCTGTGAACTCTGTGCCCTCTGTGGCTAAAACTACTTGCCCAAAGTCTGGTTTTCCATCTGATACAGCCAGGCAAGTATCTCGGCAATCGCGGTATACAAGGCAGGGGGGATATGGTCGTCCAGGTCCACCTGCATCAACAGATTCACCAGTTCCTTCGATTCATGCACAAAAATCTCATGCTCCCTGGCACGCGTGATGATCTGCTCTGCGATCAGGCCGCGCCCCTTGGCGACGACATGCGGTGCCAGATCGCCAGCCTCGTAGGCCAATGCGACCGCCTGCTGCTTAGGGTTGTGCGGGGTGTTCATGCGCTTGCACCGTTAGATGGTCCAGGGTCTGGCCGGATGCCTCCAGGCTTTCCACCAGTTTCGGGCTTTGCTGTTTGAGCAGAACCAGCGTTGACCCCTTGTCGGCAAGCAATTCGATACGCATGTGGCCGTTGACGTGGCTGATGTTGGCTGTGACTTCGCCCAGTCGCGGCAAATGAAGCGTGATCCTGCTGTTGATCATGGTTTCATCTGACTCTGCTGCTTGAGGGTCCTGCTGATTGTGATGCTGGTCGTGGCGGCTGATCTCCCATTCCATCTGTTGCCTCGGCCAGACTTCGCCATGCCATAGCAGTCGCTGCTGCTCCAGGGTTTGCAGCTGTTGCGGCACCAGAGAGGTCAGCGTGCTCGCAGGCTGGTTCTGCGGCTCCTGTAGAATGGCGGACAAAGGGCGTTTGCCGCTCATATATTCGGCCAGATGCGATTCATAAAACAGGCCGCTCATGACCAGTGCCTGCCGGAGGTCGTTTGCAATTTTACCGACCGGGTTGAAAGGCGAACTGGTGACCACTTGTTGCGCCTCAAAGCGGCTTGTTGTTTGTCTGTTATCGGTGGTATTGAGAAACTGGTTGATCAACTGCGCAGAAGGGCTGATGCTGGTGTAGCTGACGGATGTCGCTTGTGAAGAGGGCGCAGAAAGTAAAAAGGTCGGGGTAGGAAAGCCGCCCATATAACGCAAAGAGACCAGTTCACCGACATGCGTCTCCTTGCCCAGCGCCATTCTGAGGGCGCTGCCGTTAAGGGCCACCAGAAAACTCTGGTCATCCAGCCGCGCCACGACCTTGCCTTGGTACAGCTGCCCCTTGTTCAGTTGCGCCAGATTGAGTTGCTCGAAACGAAAGCCGAGTTCTTCAGCCGTATCAGCGATAACATGCATCGGCACCAGCGGGCTGATGTTGTTGACCGGCGAGATGGCTGGCTTGGTCGACATGGTCAGGAGGGCGTTCTAGTGCCCGGTATTGATTCCATAGGCGCTGCGCAGTTTCTGGCGGTTACCGCCGCTATGCATCAAGTCGGAAAGCCGGGCCATCCACGGTTCTACCAGATAGCGAATCTGCTTGTCTGTCGCCAGGATCTTTTCGATATATTGAATCTTTTGTTTCAGCTCGTCTTTTGACAAAGGTACGGATTTATCCATTGCCCGTACGCTTTCCATGCGGGCTGCACAATCGGCCTCGAGTTTCTCCAGTAACTCCCAATCTTCGGCTTGCGTGGCTGCCAGCATTTGCTCGCTGATACCTGCGACATCGGCATAAAGGCTCAATGTTGTATTACGGTTTGTCATTATTCAGCCCTTTGCCTGCATGTTCTGTTGATTTTGATAATTGATGGTTTGCGGCATTGCCTGCGTTGCGGCGCTCTGGCCATCAGCAATGGCAACCCAGGCGGTTTTCAGGTCGTTGAGCAATTTCACGACCTCGAGCACACACTCCGGCTTGTTCTGCAGGTGACCGACATACAAACGGTTGCTCATGTAGCCGTAAAGCGCATCCAGGCTTTGTGCAATGTCTTCGCCGGCTTTACGGTCGAGAGAGAGCCGCAAGCCGCTCTCGATAATCATGATGGCTTTCGACAGCGCCTCGCCTTTCTTGACGATATCCTCATTGCGCATATGCATCAGCCCGGTCTGGCAGGCTTCAATCGCACCTTCGTACAACATCACGATCAGTTTCAGTGGATCTGCATCGACCACACCGGTTTCGAGGTCGATACGCTTGTATGCGTTGACACCTTTGTTAATGGCCCCAAACATTTCGATTCCTTTTTAGTATGGATTTTTAGCTGTTGGCGGAAAACTGAGCCAATTGCTGAGTCAGGTAAGAGCTGGTCGAGTTCATACTGCTGATCAGTGTTTCGAGCGCGGTAAACTGGGCTCGATAACGTTTTTCTATCAATACCAGACGCGCCTCCTGGGTTTCCTTTTCTTTATCCAGCCGGGTGACTGAGCCATTCAAGCCGTCTGTTTTGCTGGTGAGGATGCCTTCTTCATCAAGGAAATCCGAAATCAGGTTATTGAGTTGCGCGGCGAAACCAATGCTGTAAGTCACCGTGCCGCGGTCGCCCAATGCGCCGCCGGCGATATTGACGATCAGGCCCTCACTCGCATCGCCAACGCCCCCTTTGAGGGTTGTACCGGCACCTGTAGCGGCAACGCCGTTAATCGTACCAACGGTATCGCTGGATTCTGAGCCGAGCGCGCTGATATTGATGGCATAAACCCCGGCCTGGGTTTTGCTGCTGCTGCCGACAAAACTGATCTGCGGGTCTGATGCGGTTGCGCTGGTGGCAAACAGTTTGGCGATATCCTCAAAATTGGTGGCAATCTTGTCTTGCAGCTTGGTGCTGTCCAGGGACAAGGTTCCGTCTGCCTTGAACCCCACCCCGATTTGCGACAGCGAACTCAAGGCGCCGCCTGTGTTGATGCTGCCGGTCAAGGTTGTTTTGATCTTGGAGGCGATGCTGCGAGCCGTTCCATCGCCTGTCAGTGCCGAGCCTTTTTTGGTGGTCTCGTTGTACTTGGTCAGGTTGGTAATCGTGGTGTTGAGGTCGTTGTATGCCTTGACGAAAGCTTCCACCGACGCCTCGATCGCCGCCGTATCTGTCGCGACATTGAGGCCGACGGCTGAACCGCCGCTTGTTTTCAGCAGGTTGAGCGTGACGCCTTCGATGGCATCGCTGATGCTGTTGCTGGATTTGACGATATCGATGCCGTCCACATTGAGCAATGCATCCTTCGCTTCCTGCACTTGTGACAGGTTCTTGCCGCTGCCGCTTGCCAGCGTCGGGTCGAATGCCAGTTTTGAGAGGCCGCTGTCGTCGAGCGCATTGCCGTCATCGTCGGCGACCTCGATCTTGATACTGTTGACCGTGCCGGAGTCTTTGGAAGTAATCACCAGCCGGTTGCCGTTGGCACTGCCATCGTTGACGATGGAGGCACTGACGCCAGCATTTGCGCTGTTGATCGCGTCGCGGACTTTTTCGAGACTATCGCTGCCAGCCGGAATGACGATATCGACCGGGGTTTTGGCGGCATTGGCTGTGAAGCTGTTGCTTCCGCTGTCGTAGGTGCCCAGCGTGATGGTGAGTGTGCCGGAACCGACAGTATCGGTCTTGTTTGCAAAACCTGCCGTTGCCAGTTTCTGGCTCTGTGCCAGCTGGCTCACGGTAACGGCGTAATCGCCATTGGTCGCCTTGCCATTGGCAGTGGCGGAGAAAATGCTGCTGTCGCTGATTTTGGTGCTTTGCACATTGAATTTGTTGGCGGTCGATAAATTCGCCAGCGCAGTCTGAAAGCTGGCCAGGGAACTCTTCAGCGTACCGAAAGCCGAGATCTTTGATTGCAGCGCGGTTTTCTTTTGCGCAATGATATTCAGCTGTCCGCTTTCTGCGGCTACAAGCTGGGACACGATCGAATTGACATCGAGTCCTGAGGCGATACCTGATGCTGTGATGGCCATAATTATCCTTTCTATCAGAAGACAGGCAACTCATCTGACCTGTACGCTGGTAATCGAAATGCGATAAAACAGAATATCGCTTAGCCTATCGCAGCTTGCGCATTACCTATCAGTCGAACTGCAAAGCAAAGTACGCGCTGTTCAATCAATCAAGCCAATCAGGCGTGGTCTGAAATGACCAAACCCTGCAAGCGTGCAAGGTTTCTTGATATTGCCAGGGCCTCTGTATTCGGCACTTGCCTTAATACTTTCTGGGTTTCGGAATCGAGCACTCTCACGACGATCTTTCCTGATTCCTGATCCATCGTGAAATGAATGCTCTGATGTGAAGCTGCAATGATGCGATTCAGGCTTTCCACGGCCTGCTGCATCTCTTTTACATCTGGTTGTGGCGTCTCGTTTGCGGGTTTACTAGGCACCGCTGGCACATCTGCTACATTGGTTCTTGCACGATAAGAGCCTAGTTCTCTTACTGCGCCTAAACCATTTATAGATGTAATCGACATGATCTGGATTCCTTACGTGCCAACGCAGGGGATTAGCTATGCTCCCCCGCGCCGGTTGTTTTTAATGATGCTTCCTGTGCTGTCTTAGCCTCTCAGCAGAGTCAGTACGTTGTTTGGCAAGGAGTTCGCTTGCGCCAACATCGCAGTACCTGCTTGCTGGAGAATCTGGCCGCGTGTCAGGTTGGCAGATTCAGCTGCGAAGTCGGCATCCATGATGCGTGAACGTGCAGCAGACTGGTTTTCCACAGACACTTGCAAGCTGCTGATAACAGACTCGAAACGGTTTTGTACCGCACCCAGTGTCGCACGGGAGGTGTTGACGGAATCGAGAGCAGTGTCGATCAGGCCGATGGCAGTTGTCGCGTTTGCATTCGATGTTACGTCACCTGCAATGCTGGCGGCGGCTGTCGAAGCAACAGCAATCGTGTCGGTTGAATCAGCACCGACCTGGAACGTGTAGCCGGCACCGAAAACAGCTGAACCGTTGAACTTGGTAGCAGTGCCGATACGTGTGACTTCAGCAACCAG
>PHCM01000086.1 GCA_002842255.1 Betaproteobacteria bacterium HGW-Betaproteobacteria-2
TGGCTGGGGAGGAAGGATTCGAACCTTCGCATGCCGGAATCAAAATCCGGTGCCTTAACCAGCTTGGCGACTCCCCAATTAATCTGTATTACTCTGTTCCTGCCTGCACAAACTTCAAGCGCTTAAAATGTCATCCCGTATAAGGGATGCTGTTCCAAACTTGATGCTGTAAAGCCTGCAACGCTTGTTCCAGCGATTTCCTTTGGCATCACGTCATATGCAGCTTTTGCTTCGTCCAGCGATGCGAATTCCGCAAAAACCGAAGCACCGGAGCCACTCATGCGGGCGGGAGCAAAACTGCTTAACCATGTCATGCACGCCGCTACTGCAGGGTAATGCCTGAATACGACAGATTCCAGGTCATTGTGCAACATGCCGCTGTACAACCGACCAGAAAATGCCTCTCTGGAAAAGGCCGCTATTGTGGTGGGATTCGTGTTTCTTGTCAATTCCTTGCTAGTAAAAATTTCTGCAGTAGAGACATGTAAGGTTGGCGTGATGACCAGATAATGCTTCGGCTCCAGGCTGACAGCCTGCAATTCGTCGCCTATGCCTTCGGCCCAGGCATTCCTGCCGAAAATAAAAACAGGCACGTCCGCACCAAGCTTCACGCCCAGTTCCTGCAATTCGTCGCGCCGCAGGCCAAGCTGCCACAGATGGTTCAGGGCTAGTAGGGTCGAGGCTGCATCCGAACTGCCGCCGCCAAGACCGCCACCCATGGGAATGCGCTTTTCAATGGCAATCTCGGCGCCCAGTGTGCATTGGGCATGTTGCTGCAGCAGTCTGGCAGCCCGAATCACTAGATCGTCTTCTTCGGCGACCAGCGTATTGCCGGAGCTGCGCGAAATTCTGCCATCGGCGGTGGTCCGGATATGCAGGGTGTCATGAAAATCCAGCAGGCGGAACACAGTCTGCAGTTCATGATAGCCATCTGCGCGACGGCCGGTGACGTGCAGGAACAGATTGATCTTGGCTGGTGCGGCAAAGGACTGGAATGCGGAATAATCTGACACGGTTTTATTTCTGGATTGGGGTTGTAGCTGACAGAGTTGTGGCTGCGCCCAGATCGTCCCAGCGCTCTATTATGAGTTTGAGCGTGAGGTTGCGGCTGCGCAGATTGATCCTTTTGGGCAGCCGGTAACCGCCGGCCTCCATGTACTCAGGATATTCGATATCCCATCCATCCTGTTTCAGTCGAGTGATGCGGCCGATGTTGTCCCAATGCATTTCTTCAAAGATACGCTTGGTCGGGCGCCCCAGCGCCCAGTCCGGCAAGCCTTGTAGCGGCAGCCGCCAGCCCAGGTGTTCTTCGGTCAGCGCTTCGGCGTCCTTGGCCTGCAATACCTTGCCATCGTTGGTGGTCAGGGTCACCCCTTCGGTGTTGGTGATGATTTTAGCAACTGTGCCGCCTACCGGAGACAACATGGAGATGTCGTTGCCTTCGACGTTGTGGCGCCAGCGTGTGCTGCCGGAAGAGCCCTTACCGTTGGCCTGGATGCCGATGCGCGCCTGCAGATGAAACTGGTTGATAGATGCCAGTTGTTCAAGGTGTGCCCGGTTGAGTTCGGCAGGACTGCCCACCGGTGTCGGCAGTTGGCTTTCGGGTACGGGTTTGAGTGCGGCACAACCGCTTAGCAATAGCAGGCTGAAAATTCCCAGCCAGCTGGAATACAGGATTCGCATGAGCTAGCGCAGGAAGCGTTTGCTGGTGTTCAGCAAGACTTCATTGTCGGGATGTGATTGCAAAGCCTCTTCCCAGGTTTTGATGGCTTCGTCGCGCTGGCCTTGGTGCCATAGCACTTCGCCCAGATGGGCGGCGATTTCAGGGTCGGTCTGGGTGCTGTAGGCTTTTTGCAAGTAATCCAGCGCCTTGTCCAGTTTGCCCATACGGTAATAGACCCAGCCCATGCTGTCCATGATGTAATGGTCTTTCGGACGTAGCAGCAGCGCTTTTTCAATCAGACTGTAGGCTTCCGGCAAGTTGATGTTGCGGTCTGCGAAGGAGTAGCCGAGTGCATTGTAGGCTGCGGCGTAATCCGGTTTCAGCTGAATCAGCTTGCGCAGCTCGCGCTCCATTACGTCCAGTTTCTGCATGCGTTCGGCAGCCATGGCAAAGTCGTAGATTAGATCCGGCGTGTTTGGCAGGTTGCTGACGGTTTCCTGCAGGATGGCGTAAGCCTCGGCATTGCGTTTGGCTTGGGTCAGCAAGCTGGCGATAGCCTGATTGACAGTGGTCTGCTGGGCGCTGTGCAATCCATCCAGCGATTTCAATATCTCTATACCGGCATCCGTACCTTGGGTGCGGCTCATCACATGGGCGATATTCAGTTTTGCATCCAGATAGCGCTCACCCGGTTGAATCTTGCTGTACCAGTCTAGTGCCAATTGATCCTGGCCCTGTTTTTCCGCATTATGGCCGAGATATAGGTAAACCTGATCCTTGTCGGCATAATCGGAGTTCAAGGCGTCGAGAAAATACGTATCGGCTTCCTTGTGTGCACCGGACTGAAAGGACAGCAGGCCGACAACGACCAGAATTTCAGGGTTTTCCTTTGAGGCGGAAGCCAGCCTGACGAACTCTTTTTTTGCCTCTTCAGATCGTTTCTGGTTGACGAGCAGGCGTGCGAACGAAAGACGGGTTTCGTTGGCATCGGGATATTTCTTCAGGAAGTCCTTGTAGTAATTGACTGCCAGCTCGGGAGAGTCTACGAACAGGATCTGTCCCTGTAGCAGGGCAACCAGTTCCCAGCCCGGGTGCAGTTTTTCGGCAAGGGCCAGTTGCTCAAGCGCCAGCTCGCGATTGCCGGCATCCCACGCTGCCTGAGCTATGGCGAAATGTGACTCGGGCAGGGCGGGATACTTGGCAGCCAGTTCCTGAACCAGAACGAGTACCGCCTGCTTGTCCGTTTGTCTGGAAAACAGACTGTGCAAATAGAGAAAGCCGTTGGCCCGGGTATCTTCTTTTGCCAGCAATTTATCAAGGTAAGGTTTGGTCTCAGCCATTCTGCCGGTGCTGACCAACATTTGAACTGTGGTCTGCTGTGCGTCGACCGAGTCGGGATCCAGCTCTGCCCACAGGCTTACCGCTTGTACCGCAACGGCCGGGTTGTTGCCGTAGATCGCGGCCTTGGCTGCACGTTCGGCAAGTCTGGCATCGCGACTGCTTTTGGCCAGATCAAGGAAGAGGTTGCTGGCCAGACCTAGCTCGCCACGCTGGCCTGCGACTTCGCCGACCAGGTACTTGTAAATGAAGTCAGGGGTCAGTGAGGCATCTTCTGTAGCGGGAGAGCTGGAGCTGTCCGCAGATTGAGCAACAGGGTTGATGAGCACCATGCCGGCTGCAAAGGCAGTCAGCGTGAATATTTGGCGCATGGACAGGGTCAGAATCATTGGGTCGCTCGATGATCAAATCTTGATTGTTGGGATTGATGGTTTGTCCGTGACAGCGGGTACAAGTTCATCCATAATAAGGCCTGACTATAGCTTTTTGGGCTGAACTTTTCCAGCTGGAACTTTTAATATCTGCTGGACTCCAGAATGTACGAATAACAGTACGAATTTCGACTAACGCTTGACACATGTCAGGCGTTTTCTTAATTTAGCACCCTCAAATCATTAGCCACAATTTATCTCCAACTGGATGTAGTAAGCATATGAGTACAGTAACTGTTGAGGCAAGCCACCTGACCCGCATCTATGGCGGCCGCGAGGCGGTCAGCGATGTCAGTTTCAATCTGAGCAAGGGTGAAGTCCTGGGCTTCCTCGGCCCGAACGGTGCCGGCAAGTCCACCACCATGAAGATGATTACCGGCAATCTGGCACCCAGCGCGGGCAGCATCAAGATTTGCGGTATCGACATGATCGAGAACCCGAAAGAGGCCAAGGCCTTGATTGGCTATCTCCCGGAAACACCGCCCCTGTATCGCGAACTTACCGTTGATGAGTATCTGGCTGTTGCCGCCCGCCTGCATGGTGTCAAGGGCGCTCAGGTCAAGAAATCGATAGAGCGTGCGAAAGAACGTTGCGGTCTGACCGAGATGAGCAAGCGCCTGATCGAGAATCTGTCCAAAGGTTACCAGCAACGTGTCGGTATTGCGCAGGCAATCATTCATAACCCGATGGTCGTCATACTGGACGAACCTACCGTCGGTCTCGATCCTATCCAGATTCGCGACATCCGTGCGCTGATCAAGGAACTGGGCGGCGAACACAGCGTCATCCTTTCCACCCATATCCTGCCAGAAGTCGAAATGGTTTGTGATCATGTGCAGATCATTCATCTGGGGAAGCTGGTGTTCAGCGGCGGTATCGATGTGCTGAAGCAGCAGCGCCGTGGCAACAAGCTGCTTGTCGGCTTGAATAACCCGCCGGCGAGCGAGGCCCTGCTGGCAATCGAAGGTGTGATCGCCGTTGAACAGTTAAGCCCGGGCTTGTTGCGCGTGCGCTACAACGAGGGGCAGTCGCCTGCCGAGGCATTGGTGCAGGCTGCCGTCAGCAACGGCTGGGGTTTGCATCAGATCAACCATGATCAGACCAGCCTGGAAGACGTCTTCGTTCAATTGACCTATCAAGAAGCCGCCGAGTAGGCGAGCTGATTACCTGATGCTTTAATAGAGGTTGCACCCCATGATTTTCAATATCGTTAGAAAAGAGCTGAAAAGCCTGTTCTCCTCCCCAATGGGCTGGGTGATACTGGCTTTGCTGCAATTCGTCTTCGGCACCTTCTTCCTGATTGGTGTCGATCAGTATTTTCAGACCATGTCTGGCGCCATGCGGCCTGAACAGCGTATCGGCATCACCGCCTTCGTTGGCCAGAACGTTTTCGGCATTGCCTCCTTTGTCATGCTGTTTGCCGTGCCCTTGCTCTCCATGCGTCTGATCAGTGAAGAAAGACGTCAGCAGACGCTGACTTTCCTGTTCAGTGCGCCGCTTTCCATTACAGAGATCGTCATCGGAAAATTCCTCGGCCTGGTCGGGTTCCTCAGCATCGTTATCGTCTTCATGGCGGCGATGGTCTCTTCCATGAACTTGTGGACCAATGTCGACTTCGGCTACATCCTGTCCAATGTGCTTGGGCTATGGTTGCTGGTGGCCAGTTTTTCCGCACTCGGAATTTATGTTTCCAGCCTGACGCATCAGCCTGTTGTGGCTGGCATCATTACTTTTGTCGCACTGTTTGCGCTGCTGATTCTGGATCACTTCCTTGCCGGCGATCCGACCAGCACCATGGCATATCTGTCTCTGATGCGCCATTTCGAGCCATTCTCGCGTGGGCTTATGGATACCAAGGATTTTGCCTATTTCATCTTATTTATTATTACTTTCCTGACTTTGACGATCCGTCGTCTCGATGCAGACCGTCTACGCGGCTAATTGGAACAGATTGATATGAAAACTAACCGCAAATTACGCTTACAGCTTATGGTGCAAAACAGTTTCTTTGTTTTGCTGTTCCTCATCCTGATTTTCCTCGTCGGCTTTCTGTCCCGTGAATACAGCTATTCCCATGACGTGACGCAAAGTACGCGCAACACCCTGACCGAAGGCAGTATCAATGTCCTGAAGCAGATGGATGGTCCGGTCAACATGCGTGTGTTCGTCTCTCAGGATGACGCCTATCGCAAGGCCATCAATGACTTTATCGTGCGTTATCAGCGTTCGAAGCCTGATATCAAGTTCGAGTTCATCAATCCTGCTGAAGAGCCGAAGCTGGCACAGGAAGCCGGTATCCGTGCCGAGGGTGAGGTGATTGTCGAGTATCAGCAGCGCGAAGACCGTCTGGTGCCGCCTTATGTCGAGCAGGACATGACCAATCTGCTGGTGCGTTTGTCTCGTAGCCGCGACAGGGCGGTGATGTATCTTGACGGTCATGGCGAACGCAATCTGATTGGCCTCAAGAATCATGATATCGGTGAATTCGGTGCGCAGCTGGAAAAGAAAGGCTTCAAGCTGGCGAACCCCGATCTGACTCTGGTGCAGGAAGTACCAAGTAACGGTGCCATGCTGGTGATCGCCAGCCCGCAGGTCGATATCAGCGAGATCGAAGTCGCCAAGATCAAGGATTATGTCGAAAAGGGCGGCAACCTGCTGTGGCTGCTGGATGACGCAAACCTGCGCGGTCTGGAGCCGCTGGCCGAGTATCTTGGGCTGCAGATCACGCCGGGTGTTGTCATTGACCTCTCTTCCTCGCAATATGGCGCGGATCCCAAGGTCGCTTTTGCCCATACCTATGGTGAGCATGCCATTACCAAGAACTTCATGTTGCGTACTCTCTACCCTGAAGCACGCATGATCGATGCCGCCGATTCATTCGAGTTCGGCTGGAAAGTCAGCCGTCTGGTTGAAGTGGCGCCGAACGGCTGGCTGGAAACCGGCAAGGTGGATGCGAACACTAAAGCCAGTTTTGATAGCAAGACCGATATCCCTGGCCCGATCAATATTGCCGTGGCGCTGGAGCGTGAGTATGGCAAGAAGGGTCAGCGTGTCGTTGTCGTTTGTAACGGCACCTTCCTGGCAAATACTTTCATCGGTAACGGCGGCA
>PHCM01000087.1 GCA_002842255.1 Betaproteobacteria bacterium HGW-Betaproteobacteria-2
CGCCATCGTCTTCGGCCTGGTCCGGCTGCTCGGCTATCCGCTGCGCGTCATGCTGTTGTCCGGTATTTTACTGTCGCAGATCGGCGAATTCTCCTTCATACTGGCGGGTCTCGGCCTTACCCTGGGCATACTGCCATCCGAAGGCCTGAGTCTGGTACTGGCCGGTGCACTGATCTCCATCGCACTGAATCCGCTGGTCTTCGCCTCCATTGCACCTGTCAGCAAATGGCTGCTGGAACGCTCCGCTACCGCCCGCCGCTTCAACAGCCGGGTCGACCCCTATGCCGAACTGCCGATGAGCACGGAGCGCAAGTACCTGGAAGGACAGGTCGTGCTGGTCGGCTTCGGCCGTGTCGGCCGTCGCATCGCCGACGCCCTGGAAGAGCGCGGCATCCCCTATGTGGTAGCGGAACAGAACAGGGAGATCGTCGAAAGCCTGCGCAAGAAGGATATCCCGGCCGTCTCCGGCGATGCTTCCGACCCTGTCGTGCTGGTACAGGCGCATATCGCACAGGCGGCCATGCTGGTGGTAGCGACACCGGATTCCATCAATGTGCGGCAGATGGTCGATACGGCGCGCACGCTGAATCCTGAGATCGAGATCGTGCTACGCACGCATAATGAGGATGAGTCGGTACTGCTGCGCAAGGAGAACCTGGGAACCGTGTTCTACGGCGAAGAGGAATTGGCGCGTGGCATGACCAACCACGTGATGCAACGCTTCGCGCCCAAGGCTGCTGCCTGACGCATATTGGGCCAACGAAAGCTCAGTCAGCGCTCTGCTGGGCGCCGATGATCATCGTGTCGCAAGGCAACCAGTGCAGCAGTTTTGAAGCCGAACTGCCGAGCAAACCTGCCATGAGGCTGTTCTGACCGCGGCTGCCGATAACCGCCAGATCGATATTATGTTTGCGCACGTACTGTGTCATTACAGCCTCCAGGGCACCGCCTTCCACATGCAGCGTAATGCGCGCCCGGTCTGAGGCGCTCAAACCGATGACATCATAAAACTCGTTGGCTTTTGTCTGAAACGCCGCGTCCGCCTGCAACGGCTCCGTCTTGTCTCCTGCCAGTTCTGCAAGGCTTGATTTGACTCCATGAAACAGCACGATCTGATTATCAGGAAACAGCTTGAGTGCTGTTTGCAAGGCAAGGGAAGATGCACGCGAAAAGTCGCTGGCCACCAGCACCCTGCGATAAGGCCCGTGCGGACGCTTGCGCACCACCAGCACCGGCTGGCTCGTCAGTCGCACCAGCTTTTCTACCGTCGTCCCCAGTATGCATCGGCCGAAGGGTTCACTGCGCGCCATGCCGGTGACAAGCAGATCGCAGGCGTCCTGACTGGCAACTTCAGCGATGCTGGCAGCCGGATCGCCTTTGACCACCTTGACGCTGACTGGCACTTCGGCTGTTGCCAGGTCGTCGCGCAACTGCTGTTGCACGATCCGCATGTTCGCCTCATCAGCCCCATAAGCCCAGTTCAGGACCATATCCGGCGACTGCGTGCTTTCAGCCACATTCACCGCAAGCAGTTCTGCCTGCCATTCCGCGGCAAGCTGCACAGCGCGATCCAACGCGCGGTCGCAGCGCGCGCTGAGATCGGTCGCCAGCAACACGCGGCTGACCGGATGGCTGTTCTGTTTGGTCTTTTCCATACTTCCCTGCTCCATTGAACTCAAAGACCGACCACCATAATGTCGCGGTCACTGGTCGTCGCCACATATTCGGTCACGCTGCCCAGCAACATCTGCCCGATACCGGACTTACCGTAGCGCCCCATGACGATCAGGTCGCTAGCCTCCCGATCTACCATTTCCAGGATGACTTCCGGCGCATTGCCATATTCCAGCCGACTGACAAGAGGTTTTGAATGCATTGTCAGCCCTTGCATGAAACTATCCATCTCACGCTCTGCCCCTTGCCGGCAAGTGAGCCGGTATTCAGTCATCTCAGCCTCTGAAATACCAGCAAAGCGCAACTTGCTTTCGAATGGCAATGCAGAAACATGCAGTAATGTGATCTCGGCCTGCGGCGCCAGTTTCATCGCGGCTTCGACGGCGGCGGCGGAACAGGGTGAAAAGTCTACCGGTACCAGCACGCGACGATAAGGCGTCTTGGCAGGCTGTCTGACGACCAGCATAGGCTGCTGACTGCCGCCAAGCAGGCGTTCGAGCATAGAACCCTGCACCCAATCGCGCACCGCGCTGGCATGGGCACCGACAACAATCAGGCTGTCAGTTTCCTTGCCCTGCTGAATAATGACCGCATGCGGCCTTCCGATCTCAAGGTTGCACTCCACATTCAGGCCCGTCGCAGTTTGCAGTTTGGTTGCCTGCTCTATCAGTTTTTGCTGCATTGCCTCACGCAAGCGCGCACTGACACCCTTTGATACCAGATGCTTGAGTTCATCCAGCAAGGTCCCCGAGAGGACATGCAGCAGCCGCAATTCCTTCACGCCTGCCGATTCCAGCAGTAGCACGCGTTGCGCCGCGTTCTCGCTACGTTCAGAAAAGTCGGTCGCCAGCAAAATACGTGAAAAATCGGTCATGTTTTTGTCCTCTTCCGGGCGTGTTCGAACAGGGTTTTAGCGGCAAAATCGGCAGCATCCTCGAACGGCCGCAATACACGCGTGACACCGGCATGCTTCAACCGGCCGACATCGCTGGCCAGATGTGCCGTCATGGCTACCTTGCCCTGATAACCATGATGCCGCAAGGACTTGTAAAGCGAAAGGTTGAGATTAAGATCCGCCAAGGTACTAACCACCCAAGAGGCAGAAGACAGCGGAAGCGTTTCGACCAGCACCGGATCTTCTGCATCGCCAAACCTGACGGGCGTATCGCGGTGCTGATATGAACGTGCTACGGTCGGGTCGAAATCGACGCCGAGCACGCGGTAACCCTGTGCCTGCAATTCATTCGCAAGGCGACTGCCAAAACGGCCCATGCCGAATATCACCACATCGGGCTCCGTTTCCAGCTTGCGGCTGCTCTCAAATGCCATCTCACGGAATGGTTTATTGCGCTCGAACAACGCAAGCCAAGGCTTGCAGAAATCATACAACGGCTGTGAGTAGAGGATCATGTAGGTTGATGCCGTGATGGTGACCAGGCCCACCAGCGTGATGAGTCCTACCGCACTGAGATCGATATGGCCCATGCTGACACCGAGCGCCGCGAAGACGATCGAGAATTCACTGATCTGCGCTACGGTCAGACCAGCCAGAAAACCGGTACGCTTGCGGTAGCCCATGTATCCCATGATCGCCAAAACGATGAGCGGGTTGCCGATCAGCACGAACAGGGAGAGTACCGCCGCCTCCGGGATGGCGGTACCGAGCGAACCCAGTTCCAGTTTGGCACCAAGATCAATAAAGAAGAACAACAGCAAAAAATCCCGCAGCGAGGTCAGGCGTGAGCTGATGGCCTCACGGTAGTTGGTGGATGCCAGCGAAAAACCAGCGAGGAAAGCGCCGACCTCCTTGCTGAAACCGGCGGCATCTCCAAGAGTTGCCATGGCGGCGCCCCAAGCGATGGCGAACACCAGCAGCAGTTCTCCGGATTTGGCCAGCAGATGCAACAAATGCGGCAACACGTAGCGCATCATCACCGCCAACGTAAGCAGAACGGCCGTCATCTTCAGCACCAGCATCAGCGCCACCATACCCAGTCCTCCCTCGCCCGCTCCCTGACCATAGGCACTCATCAGCACCATGGCGATGACCACGGCAATATCCTGCACGATGAGGAAACCCATGGAAATGCGTCCGTGCAAGGAGTCAATCTCGCGTTTATCGGAGAGCAGCTTGACGATGATGATGGTGCTGGAGAAAGTCAGCGCGATCGCTACATAGAGCGCCGTGATATGCTGGATGCCGATACCGCGGGCCAGCAGATAGCCGAAGAACACGGTGAATGCCAGCTGCCCAAGGCCGGTCGCCAAGGCCACCGGGCCGAGATTACGCACCAGATGCAGGTCGAGCTTGAGACCGACGACAAACAACAGAATGGTGATGCCCAACTCGGCCAGCAGGCCAATCTCGCTGTGTGCATGCACCAGCCCGAAACCGGAAGGCCCGGCCAGCATGCCGACCAGGATGAAAGCCACGATCAGCGGCTGGCGCATACGCACGGCAATTGCGCCGATGACGGCTGCCAACAACAGCAACAGAGCAAGTTCCTGATAGACCGACATTAGCGCCTCACTGACATTCGCTTACCCTCTGGCGGTAGCAGATTCAAGGAATGATGCGTTCGATGCCGCCCATGTATGGTTGCAATGCGGCCGGAATCGTTACGCTACCGTCCGCCTGCTGATGGTTCTCCAGTATCGCCACCAGCGTGCGGCCGACCGCGAGGCCGGAACCGTTGAGTGTGTGCAGCAGCTCCGTCTTGCCGTTCTCGTTGCGGAAGCGCGCCTGCAGGCGGCGTGCCTGGAAGGCCTCGCAGTTGGAAACCGAGGAGATCTCACGATAGGTGTTCTGCGCCGGTAACCAGACTTCGAGGTCGTAGGTTTTGGCAGCGCCGAAACCCATATCGCCGG
Organism: Betaproteobacteria bacterium HGW-Betaproteobacteria-2; assembly: GCA_002842255.1. Lineage (GTDB taxonomy): Bacteria > Pseudomonadota > Gammaproteobacteria > Burkholderiales > Methylophilaceae > UBA6140. The sequence goes on from PHCM01000087.1 coordinate 4,543, forward strand.
TACATAAAGAAACGACACGGTACGGCAGTTCAAGCGCCTGCAGAATATGCTCGGCATGCCCGACCATCTCCTCCAGCGCTTCATAGCTTGTCTCCGGATGCACGATCTGCACCATCTCGACCTTGTCGAACTGGTGCTGGCGGATCATGCCCTTGGTGTCCTTGCCGTAGGAACCAGCCTCGGAACGGAAACATGGCGTATGCGCGGTCAGCTTGATTGGCAGCGATTCCAGCGGCACGATCTCGTCGCGCACGGTGTTGGTCAGGGTGACTTCCGAGGTTGGAATTAAATATAATGGTCCTTTCAAAGCATTTGCAATATTCTCAACAAGACCTTCTCTAGTCTCGGAAGTCTTAGCCGCTCCAAAATGAGCAACAAATAAATCTTCCTCGAATTTTGGTAATTGGCCAGTGCCAAGAAGCGTCTCTCTATTGACTAAATACGGCGTGTAGCACTCGGTGTAGCCATGCTTCTCGGTCTGTGTATCCAGCATGAACTGCGCCAGCGCACGGTGCAGACGCGCAATCTGCCCCTTCATCAGCGTGAAACGCGCGCCCGAGAGCTTGGCACCGGTATCGAAATCCAGCCCGAGCGGCGTGCCGACGTCAGTATGGTCCTTGATCTCAAAGTCGAAGCTACGCGGCGTACCGATGCGGCGCACCTCGACGTTGTCTTCTTCCGACTTGCCGGCAGGCACGCTTGCATGTGGCAGGTTGGGCACGTTTAGCAGCAATTGCTGCAATTCGGCTTGAATCTCGGCCAGCCTGGCTTCATCAGCTTTCAGCTGCTCGCCCAGACCCGCCACCTCGGCCATGATGGCCGCCACATCCTCGCCCTTGGACTTGGCGATACCGATCTGTTTGGAGGTAGTGTTGCGCTTGGCCTGCAGATCCTGCGTACGGGTCTGTACCACCTTGCGCTCGTTTTCCAGACGCGTGAATGTATCTGCATCGAACTCGAAACCGCGTTTTTTCAACGTGACCACAACGCCATCGAGGTCGTTACGTAATGCTTGTATATCTAACATGAAAGTCCTTAATTACTGATTTGCCACAGAGGACACAGAGTTCACAGAGAAAAACCAACCTGAAACAGACCTATGTCTTAGGTTTTGTTTTTGAATTTCTCTGTGTGCTCTGTGAGCTCTGTGGCTGAGTTGTCTTACCGCTCGTTATTTTTTACCGTTCGCCTTCTTCGCCTGCCGGTCCAGTTCGCGCAGGTGCGCGAGCTTTTCGCCAATTTTACCCTCCAAACCTCTGGGCGTGGGCTCATAAAAGCTCACCGGAGGCATATCGTCCGGCAGATAATTCTCACCGGCGGCATAGGCACCCGGTTCATGATGGGCGTAACGGTATTCCTTGCCGTAATCCAACGCCTTCATCAGCTTGGTCGGCGCGTTGCGCAGATGCAATGGTACCGGTCGTGATTTGTCGGATGCGACAAAGGCTTTGGCCTGATTGTAGGCCATGTAGGCCGCATTGCTCTTGGGCGCCACTGCAAGATAGATGACGGCATTGGACAGTGCCAGTTCGCCTTCAGGTGAGCCAAGCCGCTCATAGATCTGGCAGGCTTCCAGCGCCATGGTCTGCGCGCGCGGATCGGCGATGCCGATATCCTCGACTGCCATGCGGATGATACGGCGGCCCAGATAGAGCGGATCGGCGCCGCCATCGAGCATGCGCAAGAACCAGTACAAGGCGGCATCCGGATTGGAACCGCGTACCGATTTGTGCAGGGCGGATATCTGGTCGTAGAACGCCTCGCCACCCTTATCGAAACGGCGCAATTTACTGGCCATGGTCGATTGCAAAAAGGCTTCATCGATTTCGCCGACGCCGGCCGTCATGGCCGCATTGAACAGCCCTTCAAGGAAATTCAGCAGGCGACGGGCATCACCGTCGGCATAAGCCAGCACCTGCTCGCGCACCTCTGCCGTCATCGATGGCGCCTGCATCACTGATTGTGCCCGCTGC